>CAZWVO010000141.1:0-5857 GCA_964637535.1 uncultured Flavobacteriaceae bacterium | reverse complement strand
AGGTTACTGCCTTTATTCCAATAGAATTCATTGATATTGAAATCCCTAACTTCTTTACCCCAGACGGGGATGGTCTAAATGATTTTTGGGTTCCTAGGAACCAAGAAGCCTTCCCTCAAATACTAACCATCATATTTGATCGTTATGGTAGAGAGGTGTACAGAATGGGCCTTAATGACCAGGGATGGAATGGACTCTATCAAAATAGTGAACTTCCAACGGGTGATTACTGGTATATCATTAAACTCAATGGAGAGAATGATGATAGAGAGCTTGTTGGACACTTTACCCTATATCGATAAACCTTAACCTGAAAACCTATGCGTACTAAACTGTTAACCCTAGTGCTGCTTGTAAGCGCATTTGCTGTCCGAGGACAGGAGCTTACCATACCCCAACTTTCGCAATATTTAGCGGACAACCCTTTTGTAATGTCGCCAACCTATGCGGGTATTGGAGATCATATTAAAATTAGAATCAATGGCCTTACGCAATGGGTAGGTATAGAAGACGCACCAGACACACAATCGTTAGCTGCAGATGCCAGGGTAGGTGATCGTTCGGGTATTGGAATGTTGTTATATAACGATAGTAATGGTGAAACCAAACAACGAGGTGCAAGAGTTTCTTTTGCGCATCATCTTACTTTAGATCGTTACGATGACGAGTTTATCTCTTTTGGTTTGTCATATAATTTTAATCAGTTTAGAATTGATATTGAAAACTTTAATGATATCGATCCTAGTGTAACTGATGATAGGGCAACAACTAACCATAATTTTGACGTTGGTTTTTTGTATCGAAAAGACAAGTTCTACTTTAGCGCCAACGCATCAAATCTCTTAAATAAAGATATTACTAGGTTTAATCCTGTTTTTGAACCCAATACACTACGAAATTACTTTGTATATACTGGATATCGTCATAGAAAGAACAAAAACAGCAACTTAGAAATTGAGCCTTCTGTGTTCTTTCAACTATTTGAAAGCGACGGAAGATCTGTAACGGATCTTAATGTAAAGTTTCGTTGGTATGATTTTGACGATTACTACTATGCTGGTGTTACCTATCGTTTTTTAAATGACCAAGTAGGAAACCCCTTGTATATTGCACCAATTATTGGGCTAAAAAAGAATAATTTTTACTTTGGATATTCCTATCAAGTTATTTTAAATGAAATTTTAGGATTTAGTACCGGTACACATGTACTTACCTTAGGGGTAGACCTTTTCCAAGGACTTAGTAATTGCCGATGTACCTACTAGGAAATCCTGTCTAAGATGCTGTAAAACGTAACCTTTTGCGCTACATTTGTGCAAAACACGCATCATTGGGGAAAATTTCAGTAAACACGATAAGGATATATGCACACCATGGTTGTCTTAAGGAAGAAACTGCTATTGGTAGCGATTATACGGTAGCCATTACCGTTGAGGCAAATCTTGAAAACGCTTCCAAATCTGATGATTTAGCACATACCGTAGACTATGTGCACATTAACCATATCGTTAAGCAAGAAATGGCAATACCATCTAAGCTTTTAGAACATGTAGCAAAACGTATCCTAGACCGTATTTTCAAGGAAATGGAAATCGTAACCACTGCGGAGGTAGCTGTTTCTAAATTAAACCCTCCCATAGGAGGAGACGTAGCCGCCGTCACAATAACGCTTAAAGAAAATCGAAATTAAGCTCGGAAAACCCCACAATTAAAATTCCTGTTCTTTTAGTACATCGCAAAATGAATTTTCATTAAAAAGTACTACATTTGCTCTCGCAATACGGCATCGTGGCCGAGTGGCTAGGCACAGCTCTGCAAAAGCTTGTACAGCGGTTCGAATCCGCTCGATGCCTCAAAAAAACCTCATCTCCTAAGATGAGGTTTTTCATTTTTTAAATTATGGTGTATGGCTATCGTATTGACTCTATTTTTTCCTGAATATTTAATCTGTCTTTAGGTAAAAAACCCTTTACAATAAGTACCAAACCGCAAATAATAAGTACAAGACCTAAAGCCTTTTTAATAAGATGAATACGATATGCTGTAAGTTTTCTTTTTAGCTTCTTAGCTAATAATATTTTAAAAATATCGGTAATAAAATAAGCGGTAATCATAGTAGCAAAAAATACCACTATCCGATTGGGGTTATTATCCACGCTTGGGCCTACTACAATAATGATTCCCAACCAAAATACCAGCACACCAATATTAATGAAATTGAGCAAAAAACCCTTAGCTACTAAACCTAAATAATCTCCTTTACTTATTTTTAAATCGGGTTCAAACTGCTTGACTTGCTTCTTAAAAAAAGTAGTAATTCCATAAACCAACAGTATTACACCTCCAAAAACGTATAAACCAGGCTGGTTGCTTAAGTTTTCTAAGAGTTGAAAACTACTAAAATAAGCAATAGTGATAAAAAGAATATCTGCAATAATTACACCTATATCTAAACAAATAGCTGCTCTAAAACCCTTAAGAACGCTAGTTTCTAACAAAACAAAAAATACAGGGCCTACAATAAAGCTCAATAAAAAGCCTAGGGGAATTGCTGCCTGTATATCTTCTAACATGAATGAAATTGTTGTGTATTACATACGTGTTATTTTACCGCCAAAAACGGTTTTTTCATCCATTTTTGCGGGATCTCCAAAAACCTTTACTTCTCCACCAGCCTTTACCGTGGCTTTTACATAGTCTGTAGCATAAATTGCAGCATTAGAACCAGCATTTACAGCTATAGTACTAAATTTAGTCTTCAAGGCTTTACCATCATAAACACCTCCTGTATTAATATTTACATCTTGAAGGTCTGCTGTTCCGGAAGCATTAATAACACCTCCAGTAACAGATTTTATAAGTAATTGTTCTACCTCGGCAGAAATATCTATTTCTCCTCCTTCTTGTGATTTTAGCTCTAAGATATCTTGTACGATCACTTGTTCGGAACTAATTCGAGCATCTTCATTTACATCAATTACAACAAGATTCTCTGTATAATACAAATCGACAAAAGTGCGGTAACCGCTAAAAATTTTATCTATCTCCATTCGTACTTTAAGCACACCATTATTGTTTACAATGGCCACTTTTTTTGTATTTACTCCCGTAATTACAGCCTTATTGACATCAGCCTTAATCAGGTTTACAGACAAGCCATCAAAGGCTTTTACGGTGGTAAACTTTTGAAGTTCTTGCGTTATTTTCTCATCCTGACCTTCTGCAGATTGAAATACAACCAGCATCAAAAGGAATACTAGTAACTGTTTCATTTTATTGTTTTTAAGTAGGTTTGTTATCCCTTATACAAAAGGTGTTCCAAACTACACTTCTACATTATTTTCTAGCAAGGTAAAATCTAAGTGTCGTTTAATTAAATCTGTACTCTTTACCATCACCATTACTTCATCACCTAATTGGTACATTTTACCACTGCGTTCTCCAACAATTGCATATTGTTGTTCATCAAAGGTAAAATAATCATTTTTGATATCCCTTATACGCACCATTCCTTCGCATTTATTGGCAATAATTTCTACATAAATACCCCATTCTGTTACTCCAGATATTACCCCTTTAAATTCTGTATCAGCATGATCTTGCATAAATTTAATCTGCATGTATTTTATGGAATCGCGTTCTGCGTTGGCCGCTAAATTTTCCATATTTGAAGCATGTTCGCACTTTTCCTCATAAACAGCTGCCTTTGGGGTATTACCACCATCCAGATAATGCTGTAATAAACGATGCACCATTACATCTGGATACCGCCGTATTGGTGAAGTAAAATGAGAATAGTATCCAAATGCTAGACCATAATGTCCAATATTTTCTGTAGTATAAATTGCCTTGCTCATACTTCTAATAGCTAAGGTATCTACTAAATTCTGTTCTTTTTGACCCTTAACATCTACTAGAAGCTTATTTAAAGACTCGCTAACAGACTTTTTATCCTTAAAGTTAAGCTTATGACCAAATCTAGAAATTATACCGTTAAGCGCTATTAATTTATCTTCATTGGGTTCGTCATGAACTCGGTAAATAAATGTTTTCTCCGGTTTTTGTTTTCCAATAAATTCGGCTACTTTTTTATTTGCAAGTAACATAAACTCTTCAATGAGTTTGTTGGCATCTTTTGATTCTTTAAAATAAACACTTTCTGGTTCTTTCGCTTCGTTTAAATGAAAACGTACTTCTATTTTATCAAAAGAAATAGCCCCAGACTGCATACGTTTACTTCGCATTAATTTAGCTAATTTATCTAGGGTAAGCGTAGCATTAACAACAGCTTCTGAGACGGTGTAAGCGTCTTCTCGAATCGAAATATCCGCAGGAATAGTTGCACTAGCCGTTTCTATAATATGTTGTGCTTCTTCATACGCAAAGCGTTCATTAGAATTAATTACTGTGCGTCCAAACCATTGCTTCACAATACCAGCATTCTCATCCATTTCAAAAATGGCAGAAAATGTATATTTTTCTTCATTTGGGCGAAGCGAGCATGCATTATTAGATAAGATTTCTGGTAACATAGGAACAACTCTATCTACCAAATAAACAGAAGTAGCCCTATCATAAGCTTCATCATCTAAAATAGTATCTGGAACTAAGTAATGCGATACATCTGCAATATGGATTCCTATTTCATAATTCCCATTTTCTAAAACCTGAAAAGATAAGGCATCATCAAAATCCTTAGCATCTTTAGGATCTATAGTAAAGGTAAGTACCTCTCTCATATCCCTTCTTTTTGCTATTTCTTCTGCTTTTATACTCGTATCTAACGTGTTAGCATACCGTGCTACGTCTGCAGGAAATTCATACGGTAAACCGTACTCCGCTAAGATGGCATGAATTTCTGTATTGTGTTCTCCTGGAGTTCCTAAAACTTCCGTAATGGTACCAAAAGGAGAATCTGCATTATCTGGCCATTCATCTATAGCGACAATTACCTTATCTCCATCCTTCGCTCCATTAATTTTTTCTTTAGGAATAAAAATATCTGTATACATTCTAAAATCTGTAGGGCGAACAAAAGCATAGGTTTTTTGCAGTTGTACAATACCTACAAAAGTAGTTTTCTTTCGTTCTATAACAGCAGCAATTTCTCCTTCTAATTTCCTTCCTTTTCTACGTGGAAATACATACACCTGTACCGTATCTCCATGAAAAGCTTTTTTTAGTTTGTTATAGGGAACAAAAATATCTTCGTCAAAATCTTCAATAACAACATACGCATTACCTCTTCCAGTAATATCTATTTTTCCATTATAATATGATTTTGAAGTTGGTAGTGCCTTATATTTCCCTGGACTAACCTCCAGGATACGTTTCTTTTCCTTTAAATCAACTAATTTTTTAATAAGTTGATTTCTACTACTAGCATCTGTAATGGCTAGTTTTGCGGCTATTTGTTTGTAGTTAAAAGCTTTCTGAGATTCATTTTCTAACACGGTAAAAATTCCTTTTGTAATCTCATTCTTCCTTTGATTTTTAGCGCGTTTTTTTTTCTTAGACATTCATTATTTTATTTCCTACGAAAAATACAAATTATAATCCATAGGAGTTCCTTATTACATAATAACTTATCTTAACCTTTAGTATTCGTTTTATAATTTATAGAAAAAGATGTTATTAACATTTATAATAAATATTCTTTTTTCTTTTTAAAATTTAAAATAAAAATGATGGTTATAATTGCCTGTTAATATCGTAAATAAAAAACAAGCCATAAATAGGTTATGAACCATAATTAAATGTTATTGACAATTTATATAAAGCTTATCTTTCTATATTTAGATTATAAATCAGATTGTTACCTATTTTACTAACTGCACTTTACAATTTATTTTAACAA
>CAZWVO010000140.1:0-5863 GCA_964637535.1 uncultured Flavobacteriaceae bacterium | reverse complement strand
TTCTAGTACTTTTCTGTTGTAGCAAATAAACCCCGCAGTAGGATCATGCACTCGCATGCCGGTAATCAGCTTTACATAAAAAGACGCTCCATAAGACAATAATATGCGAAACAATGGCCAGTTTACTACATTAACTCCTTTAATATATCGAGAACCAATAGCTACATCTGCTCCATTAACACATGCATTGTATAAGTTTATCAGATCTGCCGGAGGGTGAGAAAAATCGGCATCCATCTCATAGATGTATTCATATTTGCGATTCAGTGCCCACTTAAAACCATGAATATAAGCAGTTCCTAAACCCGCTTTCTCTTGTCTTACTTCCAGAAATAAACAGGCCGAATAGCTCTGCTGTAGCTCCTTCACTTTAGCAGCAGTACCATCGGGAGAATTATCGTCAACAATTAATACGTGAAAATCCTTTTCCAGATCAAATACAGCCTTTACAATTGCTTCTACATTTTCGATCTCATTGTAGGTAGGAATAATAACTATACTATCTGCCATTAACGCGTATTCATTTGGTCAAAAATACTACTTTAAACCCCGCTGTAAAAATCCCCTTTTTGATTTATATTTTTTTTTAGAATTCTCCTAAAACTAAGAATTCAGTAATTTTGTTTAGAATCAATCATTGGAATGCGACAAAAACTGCCCAGAATTTTTCTGTATTGCCTAGGCGCTATTTTACTACTCAACCTTGTTCAAAGCTATTTTACGGAGCTTATTTTTGATGAAGCATATTATTGGCATTACGCGCAAAACATGGCTTGGGGTTATTTTGATCACCCTCCAATGGTAGCCTTACTAGTAAAATTAAGCAGTTTTTTCTTTTCTGGGGAGCTTGGGGTGCGTTTTATGAGCTGTCTAATGTCTGTTGGCCTATTCCTAGCTGTATGGGCATGTATAGATGGAGAAAAGAAAAAAGAATTTGTACCCCATTTCTTTGTTCTTGGACTCTCCATGACCTTACTCAATGCCTATGGTTTTCTTACACTACCCGATACACCCCTACTATTTTTTACAGCTGTTTTTTTATGGGTATATAAAAAATTTATTTCTCAACCTACGCTGGTAAAGGCAGTGCTTTTAGGCATAGTAATGTCGTGCCTTATGTATAGCAAGTACCATGCAGTGTTGGTTATTTTATTTGTACTGGCCTCCAATTTAAAGTTACTTCGTAACGGCTACGCCTGGTTAGCAGTTCTAGTGGCATTAGCATGCTATACTCCGCACTTTGTATGGTTGTATGAAAACGACTTTGTAGCTATTAAATACCATTTGTTTGAGCGTCCCAACAGAGCATATGAGTTTGGAGATTTTACCTTAGGCTATTTTATAAACTTAATAGCATTGTTTGGCCTTATTTTTCCCTTGGTGTATTACGCCCTATTTAAAACTAAATTTAGCAATACGTTTACCCGTGCTCTATTGTTCTTAACCTATGGGGTATTGCTCTTCTTTTTTATCTCTAGTTTTAATAGAAGAGTACAAACGCAATGGATAATTGTTATTTGTATTCCTGTATTTATTGTCGTGTTCAATTACATGCTTACCCACGCCAAGCTCCAGAAATGGATATACAGAATAGGACTCATTAATCTTGTGCTCCTTTGCTACGCCCGTGTTTGGTTAGTATACCAACCACTATTGCCTATAACGTACGAAAGCCATGGAAATACGACTTGGGTAAAAGCTATTACAGACCAGATTGGAGATACGCCCGTAGTGTTCGAAAATTCGTATCGCAATGCACCCATGTACAGTTTTTATTCTGGAACCCCCGCATACTCCTTAAACAACCTTCATTATCGTCAAAATCAATATTCTATAGATCGTAGTGAAACTGCTGTACAACATCAAAAAGTATTATATGTTTCTAAATATGCAAAGACAGGAGATATTTCGTATTCCACCGCTAAAGGAAACGCAAGGTTCGGATCTTACATAGCTAATTTTGAATCTTTTAGAAAATTACAGTGTCACATTGAGGAAGAAGAAATACAATTGGATCCCGAGAAGGATATATTGCTAAAGGTCTACAATCCTTATGCTGAAAATATTGATCTTAAAAAGCTCAACTTTGGAGTGGCCTATACTAACGCCTACAAGGAAGTTAAGGAGGTGGCGCGTATTACAGCAGTTAAGGGGCAAAAGGACATGCTATTTTTAAAAGCCAAAGATACTACTACCTTTACTATTAGACTGCCGGAAACCACGCTTAAAGAGCTTGGTTATTTTAAAATTGGAATCTCAGAAAATAACTTATATTATGGGATTAACGGACGAACTATTAAAGTGATACAATGAACGAACCCACCCTAAGAACCATACACTCTATAGACTGGATCACCATCGTTATTTTCTCTAGCTTGGTATTCATTGTTGTGGCCAAGGGTTTGTTTTATACCCGTTTTACCAATTTTATTCTTCTTCCCTTTAACAATAAGTACCTTTTTATGTACAACAAAAAGGATAAGCTACTGAATTGGTTTCATGTATTCTTCACGCTTTTTCAACTCATTAACATCGCGCTTTTTGTATATATAGCGCAAGGGGTTTTCTCAGAATCTAGTAACGAATCTTATCCTTTGCTATACTTTATGATATTAGGCTTGCTACTGCTTTTTGTGTTATTTAAAGTGCTATTCCAGCTGGGAAATGGTTTTATTTTCAATACCAATAGAACAATATCGGAGTTTGTTTTTAAAAAAATCTCTTATCTCAACTATAGCGGAATGGTAGCATTTGCTGCCAACATTATGCTTGTTTATGTATTAAAAGACTCAAAAACCGTTATTTTAATAGGAAGTTTCCTTATTCTTTTAATTAATTGCATTGGTTGGCTCACATTGGTTAGAAATCATCAAAAATTCATAACCAGCAACTTTTTCTATTTTATTTTGTACCTTTGCGCACTCGAAATTTCACCTTTAGTACTAATTGGTAGTTTCTTAAAAGACTGATATATCTATGAAAGTAAAGACGATTTTGGTATCCCAACCAGAACCGAAAATGGAGAACTCACCATACGCTCGACTTATAGAAAAAGAAAAGGTAAAGGTAGACTTCAGGCCCTTCATTCATGTAGAGGGAGTAGACGCTAAAAATGTGCGGCAACAAAAGATTGATTTAAATAATTACACTGCTATCATTCTTACAAGCAGAAATTCTGTAGATCATTTTTTTAGGATTGCTGATGAAATGCGTTTTAAGGTTCCAGATACCATGAAATATTTTTGCCAGTCAGAAGCTGTAGCTTACTATTTGCAGAAATATGTGGTTTACCGCAAACGCAAAATTTATGTAGGAAAACGAAATTTTGCTGAACTCGTTCCCTTATTTAAAAAATATAAAGAAGAAGCGTTTTTACTACCTTCTTCAGACGTTTTAAAACCCACTATTCCTCAGGCTTTAGATGAGTTAGGAGTAAGTTGGACTAGAGGTATTTTTTACAAGACAGTGATTAGCGATTTGTCGGACCTAAGAAATGTATACTATGACATATTAGTATTCTTCAGTCCTTCTGGAATTGAATCCTTATTAAAGAATTTTCCAGATTTTGAACAGAATAATACTCGAATTGCCGTCTTTGGAAATTCTACTATTAAGGCGGCCACGGATGCTGGGTTGCGATGCGATATTAAAGCTCCTACTCCAGAAACGCCATCAATGACCATGGCCTTACGAAAATATATTACCGAGGTAAATAAGAAATAATAAAAAAGGCTTCTCAATGAGAAGCCTTTTTTATTTTACTAAAATGCATACCGTTGCGGCCCGCCTCGTCTAATCTCCTCACTGGCATAGGATTCAAATTTCTTGAAATTCTCTCTAAAGGCATTAGACAGTTTAAAGGCTGTTTTATAATACGCCTCATCATCATTCCAAGTAGCTCTTGGACTTAGAACGGTAGTAGGCACTCCTGGGCATTCTCTGGGTTGTGCTACTCCAAAAACACTATGAATATGATACGTGTCATAATTATAGAGCCCCAAATCACCATTTAAAACAGCGTTAATCATTGCCCGAGTATATTTTAATTTCATGCGCGTACCTACGCCGTAAGGCCCCCCAGTCCATCCTGTATTTACTAACCATACGTTAACCCCAGCTTCTTGCATTTTGTGACTTAACATCTCTGCATAAGCCGTAGGATGCAAGGGCATAAAAGGGGCTCCAAAACAAGCAGAAAAAGAAGGAATTGGCTCTTTTACTCCAGCTTCTGTACCCGCAACTTTTGCCGTATAACCGGAAATAAAGTGATAAGCGGCCTGACTTGGTGTTAATTTTGATATTGGAGGTAAAACTCCAAAAGCGTCTGCGGTTAAAAAGAAAATATTTTTTGGGTTTTCTCCCAATGACGGCTGTTTAATATTTTCAATATGAAAAATAGGATAGCTTACTCTTGTATTTTGGGTAATTGAAGTATCTGTAAAATCAACCTCACCAGCATCGTTCATAATTACATTCTCTAGGATGGCACCCTTTTTTATTGCTCCATATATTTCAGGTTCTTGCTCTCCAGATAAATTAATCACCTTAGCATAACAACCGCCTTCAAAATTAAACACAGCGTTCTCATTGTTCCAACCGTGTTCATCATCGCCTATTAATTTTCTTTTAGCATCTGTAGATAAGGTTGTTTTCCCTGTCCCGGAAAGTCCAAAAAATATAGCTGTATCTCCTTCCTCACCTACATTAGCAGAGCAGTGCATTGGCAAAGTATTTTTTTGAACAGGAAGGATAAAGTTTAAGGCAGAAAAAATGCCTTTTTTAATTTCTCCCGTATATCCTGTACCTCCAATAAGTGCTATTTTCTTGCTAAAATTTAGAATGGCAAAATTATGTTGACGCGTACCATCTACTACTGCGTCTGCCATAAAACCCGGTGCGTTAATCACGGTCCATTCTGGGTCAAAGTTTTTAAGCTCTTCACGAGTAGGCCTAATGAACATATTATAGGCAAACATATTACTCCAAGGGTATTCATTAATTACCCTGATATTCATTCTGTAGTTCACATCTGCACACGCATAACAATCACGCACATACAATTCTTTATCATCCAAATAGTTGATTACCTTAGTATACAAGGCATCAAATTTTGATGGTTCAAATGGAATATTAATATCTCCCCACCATACCTTATCTTCCGTTATCTTGTCTTTTACAATAAAACGGTCCATGGGTGACCTTCCGGTAAATTCGCCAGTATTGATAGCGATAGCTCCGGAGGAAGCTTCCTTACCCATATCATTTTCTAAAATTAGGGCATGCAGCTTTTCTGCAGACAGTTGATAATGAACATGTGAATTTTTGAGATTTAAATAGGTTAGCGAAATCGTTTTCGGAGTTGAGCCAGAGGCATCCATAAAAATTGATTTTTGTTTGTGCAAAATTATAAAAATTTAACACTAAAACACCTTAAAATGTTACCCTATTTCCAATTCTTTGTTTTGACAACCGCGACGCCACAAAAAACCCAACCCAAGATCAACAATGTACCCCCTAATGGGGTTAGCAATGCGATTTTTTTAAAATTAAATTCGGTTAACGCATTGGTTGCTAGAAGGTAAATGGAAAACGAAAACAATACTAATCCAACAACTATAAAGTAATACACTAGCTTTTTGCTTTTTGCTGGAATTGGCTTAACATTAGCTAAAACCAACAAAAAAAGGGCGTGATACATCTGATAAGTAACACCTGTTTCAAAGGTACGTATGGCGTCTTCAGCAATTAGTTTCTCCAGTCCATGAGCTCCAAAAGCGCCAAGTATAACCGCCGTAACCCCAAAGAAAATTCCTGTTCCAAAAATTGTTTTGTTCATAACTCATGTGATCTGTTCGTTTATAAA
>CAZWVO010000139.1:0-5873 GCA_964637535.1 uncultured Flavobacteriaceae bacterium | reverse complement strand
CTTGAAATGGCTTCTAGAGAGGCTACAAACGCTACCCTTAACGACTTTTTTGATTATGTAGACGATTTGGAGCGCAAAGATTGGTTTGTGCAATATATCAATACTATTGTAGACGAATTTGATCCGCATACCTTTTATTTTGCTCCAGATGATAAGGAGAAGTTTGACATGAATATGTCCGGTAAGTTTGAAGGTATAGGGGCACGTCTTCAAAAGAAACCAGAGGGCGCTAAAATTGTTGAAATTATATCTGGAGGTCCTGTTTGGAGAGACCAAAGTTTAGAGGTTGGTGATGAAATTATTGAAGTAGGGCAGGCAGGGGAAGTTCCTGTGAATATTGTTGGAATGCGTTTAGACGATGCTATTAAATTTATCAAAGGCCCAAAAGGCACTAAGGTTAGTTTAGTAGTAAGAAAGGTTGATGGCTCTAAAGAAAAGGTTGTGCTTACTAGAGATGTAGTTTTGTTAGAAGAGGCGTATGCCAAATCTGCAAAGATTATGAACGATGCGGAAACTTTCGGAGTTATTAATCTTCCTAAGTTTTATGTTGATTTTAATGACTATAGTGAGCGTAATGCAGCTACGGATGTAGCTAAAGAAGTGGAACGCTTAAAGCAAGCAGGTGTTGAAGGAATTGTACTAGATCTGCGCGATAATGGTGGTGGATCTTTGAAAACTGTAGTAGAAATGGCTGGACTCTTTATTAAAGATGGCCCTATTGTACAGGTACGTTCTACAGGACAACCAAAGGAAGTGTACGAAGATGTAGATGAGCGTATTCAATGGGATGGTCCCTTAGTGATTTTAGTAAACGAATTATCAGCATCGGCTTCAGAAATTCTTGCTGCAGCCATGCAAGATTACAAACGTGCCATTGTAATAGGAAGCAAACAAACTTTTGGAAAAGGAACAGTTCAAAATGTAATTCCGCTGGAAAATATTGTGCGAAGCAATGATCACGGAGACTTGGGAGCTATAAAACTTACTACTCAGAAATTTTATAGAATTAATGGAGGTTCTACACAGTTAGAAGGGGTTAAGAGTGATGTGGTTGTTCCAGACAGATATAGTTATATAGATTTAGGAGAAAGAGACCAAGAAAATCCATTAGCTTGGGATAAAATATCTCCGGCAGAATATGAGGCATGGGATGATTACATAGATTATGAAGAAACTATTGCTAAGAGTCAGGCACGTATGAAAGCCAACCCACAAATTGCGTTAATCGAAGAAAATGCAAAATGGCTCAAGGAACAACAAGATGAAACTATTGTTTCGTTAAATTACAAGGCTTTCAAAGAAGAAGCGGAAAAGGATGCAGAGAAATCTAAATACTTTAAACAGTTATTGGATTACGATTCTAAACTGACATTTAAATCGCTTCAATATGAGCAAGAATTATTTACCAAGGATTCTGTACTTAGAGAGAAACGTAACCGTTGGCACAAGAATTTGGCTAAGGATGTTTATATAGAAGAGGCTGTAAATGTGCTTAAGGATTTGAAAATGAATAACATTAAGCATACAAAGTTAGCCAGCGTTAAAGGATAGATTAAAGTTAATTTAATACAAAAAAGTCGCTATTAATAGCGACTTTTTTGTTTTTAAGAAGGGTGTTAAATTCCCCCTATTTTTAGTTAATTTTACCCATGCTATTATCCAACAGAAAAAAGCAGCGCTTGTGGTATACCGTAATTTTAATGGTGTGCGTTATAGGGTTCTGGCTTTTCGAAAATTTCTATACTCCAGCACCTTATACAGATTCCAAAGCAAGCACAAATGAAAGTGAGATGCCGGCGGAAATGGTGCCCACATCTACTACAAATGAAGTAGTACATCATCAGTTTTTTTCGCTTTCGTATCATGAGACCTATGAACAAGCGGAATGGGTTGCCTATACCTTAAAAAAAGAGCATTTAACCTATGACGATAGGCGTAGACCTTATTTTATTGAAGATCCTAAGGTTAAGAGCAAGTCTGCAGATTGGCGCAATTATAAAGGATCTGGTTATGATCGAGGGCATTTATGTCCTGCTGGAGATCGTCGCTTTTCAGAATTCGCCTATAACGAGACCTTCTATACCAGTAACATTAGCCCACAAGACAATGATTTTAACGCGGGAATCTGGAACAGGCTAGAACAAAAAACCCGGTATTGGGCTAAGGCTTATGGAACCCTTTATGTAATTACTGGAGGTGTTTTGGAAAAAGGACTTTTTACTATTGGGGAAGAAGATGTTGCTATTCCCAAGCAATACTATAAGATAGTGGTAAGAGGAAAAGGAGACCATATTAAAATAGCAGCTTTTCTTATGCCACATCAAGAAGATACTGCTCCTTTATCACAATTTTTGGTCTCTGTAGATACCATAGAGCGTCTTACAGGGATTGATTTTTTTAGCGAATTACCAGATAGGGAAGAAGCACTTTTAGAAAAACAAGTAACCCCTAGAGAATGGAAATTTTAGCGTGTTAACGAGAACCTTCTTCTAAACCCATTCATTTAATCGGTTTGCATCAAGTCGTAAAAAAACAAAGAGTAAAACCGTAAAGCCCAGCAGTCCAGAACCACCGTAACTAAAAAAGGGCAAGGGTATTCCAATAGTGGGTAAAACGCCAATAACCATTCCTATATTAATGAAATAATGAACTAATAGAATAGAGATAACACCATAGCCATACATGCGGCTAAAGGCATGTTTTTGCCGCTCTGAAAGGTATACTAAACGTAAAAGTAGGGCTGTAAAGAGAATGATTACAGTGGTAGTACCTAGAAAGCCCCATTCTTCTCCTACGGTACTAAAAATATAGTCGGTATGTTGTTCTGGAACAAAATCTCCTTTGGTTCTAGTACCTTCTAAGAATCCTTTGCCAAAAAACCCACCCGACTCAATAGCTTTTTCAGATTGATAGGTATTATAACCAATAGTTTTCCGAATATCTTCTAACTTATTGGGGTCCTTTTCTAAACGCAACCATAGACTAAATCGATCTCTATGGCGCTGCTCAAAAACGTTGTTAAAAACAAAATTTACAGATAGTGAAAAAACAATGGTAATGATAAAAAAACCAACTAGCGGAATTAAAGGTACCTTAAGGGAGGCCCGTTTTAATGCTAAGAAAATGACTATGAGTATGGCTAAAATAATGCCAACCCATATGGTACCAAACATTAATGTGGATATAAAAACAACTATAGCAAGTAAACCAATGCCTAAATAAAATAAAGGAACCCCTTCTCTAAAAAGCACAAATAGCAATGCAAAAAAGACTAAAGCACTTCCTGGGTCGGGTTGTGGAACAATAAGTATGGCTGGGATAAGAATAATAAGAAAGGCATATAACTGATCTTTTCTGCGTTTAATATCGGTTTGTATATCACTTAGGTATTTTGCTAAAGCAAGAGCTGTAGCCGTTTTGGCAAACTCTGAGGGTTGGAGGTTAAAGAACCCCATATCGTACCATGAGGTGGCACCAGCTATTGTTTTTCCAAAGACAAATAAACCCAATAAAAGTACTATGGCAATAATGTAAAGAACACTAGAGAAACGTTCGTAGAAATGTGCTTCAAGAGCTAATATTATTGCTATACTAAATAGACTTACGCCTATAAAAAAAAGTTGCTTACCATATAATTGACTAAAATCGAAAATAGAAGGATTTGCTGCGGAGAAGGTACTAGAGTAGATGTTAACCCAACCAATGGTAACCAATAGGGCAAAAATCAATACTGAAAACCAATCTAAACTTTTAAGTACGCTTTTACCAGACACGCTCGTTTATTTTGAAAGGTTGCCCACTATATGGTTTGGCGTATTCATGCTCTAATGTTCTGTCTAACATTTTTTTCTCGTAGTCCTTTCTTGTAACCTCTCCTTTAATGTATTTTTCTATTAATAAGGAAGCAATATGCCCTGCATATCTAGACCCATAATAGCCGTGTTCTATATAAACAGCAATGGCAATTTTTGGGTTTTCTACCGGGGCAAAAGCAACAAATACAGAATGATCTGTAAGCTGGGTTTTAACACTGTCTATAATGGTATAGTTTTCTACCGTACCGGTTTTACCAGCTATTTCAATATCTGGAATCTGTACCCAACGTGCAGTTCCTTTTTTGTATACATCGGCCATACCTTGAACAACAGGTTCAAAGTGTTTTTTATCTATGGTAGTATGTTTTGCTTGCGTATAATTGGGGTTATCTATATTCTTACCTTCCACTTTCTTTAAAATATGCGGCGTATAATAATGACCTCTATTGGCTATTGCAGCAACCATATTAGCCAATTGAATAGGCGTGGCAGAAACCTCACCTTGGCCAATAGAATTGGAGATAATATAAGAAGAAGCCCATCTGTTGTCTCCGTACCATTTGTCATAATACTCCTTGCTGGGAATACGTCCTTTTAGGCCATCGGGTAAATCATACCCCAGGTAATTTCCTAACCCAAAACTCTTCATGTGCTTTTCCCAAACATCCTGACCTTCATCAGTAGTAGGGAATTTTTCATATATTTTTCTAAAGGTATTGGCAAAATAGGCATTACAAGATTTGTAAATACCACTATTCATATCCCTAACACCACCACCACAATGACAGCCCCTTTTTGTTCTTCCTACGTAAAAACCATTGTAACAGCGCACTGCAGTTTGCGGAGTCATTACCCCTTCTTGCAAGGCTACAAGCGCATTTAAAGTTTTAAAGGGAGAGCCTGGAGACGATTGAGAGGAGATAGCCCTGTTCCAGGTAGGTTTTGCAATAGAATCATAATAGAGTTTATTATAATTGCTAGAGCGTTTTCTACCTACTAAAAGTGCAGGATCATAGGTAGGGCCCGAAATCATAGCTAGAATTTCTCCGGAGCTTGGCTCCAGGGCTACAATGCCTCCGCGTTTTCCTTGCATTAGCAATTCACCATATTCCTGCAGTTCCTTGTCTAAGGTTAAGTGGATTTCTTTTCCCTGCTCGGGTAGTGTATCTAATTTCCCATCTTTATAAGGGCCAATTTCCCTATTATGTCTATTTTTTTGAATGTATTTTACGCCCTTTCTACCTCGTAGTAATTCTTCATACTGTTTTTCTATACCCGTTCTTCCCGTAAGTTCTCCAGCACGGTAATAGGGGTTTCGTCTTAAATCACGTTCGTTTACCTCACTAATAAAACCAAGAACATGTGCGCCACTTGCTGTGTCGTAGGAACGTAAAGAGCGTTTTTGAATGTAAAAACCATCATACTTTCTCATTTTTTCTTGTAAGCCTGCATAGTCTTCTTTTGATAGTTGAGGTACAAGTACAGATGGGAGTCGGGGAGAGTAAACTCTTGCTTTACCCAGTTTTTCTATAAACTTTGTTTTATCAATTCCAAGGAGAGCACAAAATTCAAGCGTATCTAACGGCCGCACCTCTCTGGGGATAACCATGACATCGTAAGCGGGCTGATTGGCAATCAGGAGTTTTCCATTACGGTCATATACATAGCCCCGTTCCGGATAGTCGTAAACCCGCTTAATGGCAGGATCTTATAATACCTGATCTGGCGAAAAACTAAATATCTGTAAATAGGATAACCTTCCAATAAATGTTATTCCTATGAGTACAATAATTGATGATAAAAGTAGTTTTTTCACACGTCTTCAATTTTAAATATTACGTGATAACTGTTTTCAGTTACTTAGGCAATTAAATGATTAATCTATCTAGGGGAGTTACAAGCTGTTTCTTATTCCTTGTTTACACTAAAAAGCGAACTAAATAACAAGCATAAAATTAAAGTAGCGCCCCCAGTAGCCACTATCTTCTTCAAAATTAAGAGCAAATTAGTTAAACTAAAAATTTCTAGCGAAAAGAAAATAACGTGATGTACTATAAC
>CAZWVO010000138.1:0-5890 GCA_964637535.1 uncultured Flavobacteriaceae bacterium | reverse complement strand
AAATGATCCCAAGTTAAATTGGCAAAATTCTGTATATCTGTATCTGTTAAGGTACGTTTATGCGTTTTCATGGACATCCCAGCTTCAATATCTTCCCAATGGTATTTAAATGGATGCTGTTCTGCTTCCTTATAAGCTGCATTTTGCTGATAAATACCCGTAACTTCGGTCAGTGTTGTTGGCGAACCTTGAATTGCAGTACGTTGCATATAATGCTTAATACCGCGCATACCACCCATTTCTTCACCCCCTCCTGCACGACCAGGGCCTCCATGAACCAAGCTTGGCAGCGGAGAACCATGTCCCGTACTCCCTTTTGCGCTAGCTCTATTTAAGATGAGTATTCTACCGTGATAAGCAGCTGCATTTATAGTATATTCCCTAGCAATCTTATCGTCATTGGTAATGATTGAAGACACCAGTGACCCCTTACCCATTTGAGCTAAAGTAATGGCTTCTTCTAAATTTTTATACGGCATTAGGGTACTTACAGGTCCAAAAGCCTCTCTCTCGTGAACTAGTGTATTTTTAAAAGGGTTGCTTGTACGCAATACAATTGGACTGATAAAAGCACCTTTTTCCGAATCTGCCCCAAGGGTTGTTATTTGGTCCAGGCTACCATACACTATTTCGGCTTCCTTTGCGATGTCATTTACAGAATTTTTTACTGCTTCTACCTGCTGCTTACTTACTAACGCTCCCATGCGCACCTCTTTTTTTCTTGGGTCCCCAATGGTTACCTTATCCAATGCTTCTGACAAGGCGTTTTGTACCTCTTCTAGTAATTTTTCAGGAACTACAATTCGTCTAATAGCGGTACATTTTTGTCCCGCTTTAACGGTCATCTCTTTGCGCACTTCTTTGATAAATAAATCAAATTCTGGAGTGCCAGGAACAGCATCTTCTCCTAAAACAGCAGCATTAAGCGAATCTGCCTCCATAGTAAAAGGTACTGCCTCCTGTATAAGTTGTGGATGTGCTTTTAGCATACGCCCTGTAGCCGCAGAACCTGTAAAAGTAACTACATCTTGAGACGCAGTAGTATCCAATATGGTTTTAACTGTACCATTTATAATTTGCAAAGCACCTTCCGGCAGTATTCCAGAAGTGATAATTGCTCTAGCAACTGCTTCGGCTAAATAAGACGACGAGGGTGCAGGAAGCACCACTGCTGGCATACCTGCCATCCAGTTAACGGCACACTTTTCTAACATTCCCCAAACCGGAAAATTAAAAGCATTAATATGAACCGCAACACCTCTTTTAGGCACCATAATATGATGCGCCATAAAACGCCCTCCTCTAGACAAATCTATAGCATCTCCCTCTACATGATAGGATTGATTGGGAAACAACTTTCGCAAGGACGCATTTGCAAATAAATTTCCAAAACCGCCTTCTATGTCAATCCAGCTATCCATTCTAGTTGCCCCAGTTCTATAGCTTAAATCGTAAAAATCTTCTTTGCGTTTATTCAGATATAGGGCTAATTTTTTTATCATATTGCCTCTTTCCTGAAAGGTCATTTTACGCAATACTGCTCCTTTTGTTCTTCCGTATTGAAGAATTTCAGGAATATCTAAACCTTCAGTAGCAATACGGGCAAATGCTTCGCCAGTAACGGCATCGTAAATTGGGTTACCCGCTTCTTTACCTTCTACCCATTTTCCTGTTACGTAATGTGGTATTTTTTTCATACTAAACGCTTTCTATAATGGCTGCATAGCCTTGTCCTACACCCACACACATGGTAACAAGTGCATATCTTTTGTTTTGTTCGTGCAATTCTAGAGCTGCAGAATACGCAATTCGCGCTCCTGTAACGCCTAATGGATGGCCAATAGCTACTGAACCTCCATTGGGGTTTAATCTTGGATCGTTGTCTTTTAAGCCCCAAGCCCTTGTACAGGCCAAAGCTTGCGCTGCAAAAGCTTCGTTTAACTCAATAACATCCATATCATCCATAGTTAAGCCTGCTTTCTCCAACGCTTTATTTGAAGCTTGCACAGGGCCAATACCCATTATTCTGGGTTCTACACCAACCACAGCAGAACTAACAATTCTTGCCAGGGGTTTTAAATTGTATTTCTTTACCGCATCTTCAGAAGCTACTATTGTGGCTGCAGCTCCATCATTTAAACCCGAAGAGTTTCCAGCGGTTACGCTACCCCCTTCTTTTTTGAAGGCAGGCCTTAATTTTGCTAAAATCTCTGGAGTGGTTGTGGGTTTTACAAATTCATCTTTTGAAAATTGAATTGGTTCTTTTTTTCGTTGTGGAATTTCAACCGTAACGATCTCTTTAGCCAGTCTTCCGTTTTCTTGCGCTTTGGCAGCTTTCATCTGACTCCAATACGCAAACGCATCCTGGTCTTCTCTAGAAATATTATATTTCTCCACAAGGTTTTCAGCGGTACTACCCATACCATCTGTACCGTACAACTCGTGCATTTTTGGATTTACAAAACGCCAGCCAAAGGTAGAATCATACATTTTAGAATCGCCTCCAAAAGCCGTTGAAGGTTTAGCCATAACATACGGCCCCCTGGTCATGTTTTCTACACCTCCTGCAATAAAAACATCGCCATCACCAGCTTTAATGGCCCGGTTAGCTTGAACAATTGCAGATAAACCAGAACTACACAAGCGGTTAATCGTTTCTCCAGGAACGGAAAAGGGTAAACCCGCTAAGAGCGAGCACATTCTTGCAACATTACGATTGTCTTCACCAGCCTGATTAGCGCATCCCATGATTACGTCGTCATAAGCTTCTTTCGGAATACTTGGGTTACGGGCTACCACGGCTTTAATAACTAATGCCCCCAAATCATCTGTACGAACAGCAGACAAGGTGCCTTTGTAATTTCCTATTGGAGTTCGTATGCCATCTATAATATATGCTTCCATTTTAAATATAAAAGTTGAAATGTAAAAGTTGAAATGTAAAGTGTAAAAGTGACACTTTCTACTTTAAAATTTTACATTTAATTATTTTTCGATTTTTAGTTTACGCTTCCCAATCCTTCTGCGTTCGATATACCACACCTTTAAACAGTCAATTCATCCTCTTTTTTTACTTCAACAATATTGAAGCCTAATTTATTTTTTACTTTTTCTAAACTACACTCGGCAGTAACATAGTCACCCTCTTCCAAGGCTTCAATATGATTGATAGAAGTCTCTATAGAAACTGCATATTTTCCATGGGTATTGCTGGTAAATCCAAAAGCGGTATCGGCAAGTGAATACGTAACACCGCCATGCACTTTTCCCATACTATTGAGCATTTCTTTTCGGATAGTCATACCTACTTTGCAATACCCCACCCTAGAAGCTAGGATTTCTATTCCTAACCACGTACTAAACGGATCTGCGCCCAACATTTTATATGGAATATCTTTCCCTTCCATTAGAAAAATCTTTTGTTTTCTGTTTGCATTCTACGTAATATCGGACTACAACGATAGCGTTCTTCATGATATTCATCATACAATTTATCCATTTTAGAAACGCACCAATCTATCCCCTTTTCATCTGCCCAAGCTAAAAGTCCTTTGGGATAATTTACTCCTTTAGTCATAGCGTTATCAATGTCGGCTGCGGTTGCAATATTCATGAACAAGGTATCCGCTGCTTCGTTTATAAGCATCACTACTACGCGGTCTACAATTTGTTCTTGCAATTCTTTATCTGGATTTACCTGCTTATTTTGATGTGCTGTTACATCATTTATTGTAGCATAATCATAGTATCCCTTTCCAGACTTTCTACCCAAATAGCCCGCTTCAGAAAGTCTTTTCTGTGTAAATGAGGGTTTGTATCGCGGATCGTAATAAAAGGAGGTAAACACAGATTCCGTAACCGCATAATTAACATCATTACCAATAAAATCCATTAACTCAAACGGTCCCATTCTAAAACCTCCTAAATTTTTTAGACTGGCATCAATGGTTTCAAAAGAGGCCATCCCTTCGTCATAAATTCGCAGGGCTTCACTATAAAAAGGACGGGCTACTTTATTTACTATAAAACCTGGGGTGTCTTTTGCTACCGCAACCACTTTTTTCCAGTTGAAAATTGTCTGTATTGTTTTCTCCAATACTTCTTTAGACGTTTGAATTGCTGGAATTACCTCAACCAATTTCATCAAAGGTGCCGGATTAAAAAAGTGAATTCCGATACAACGCTCTGGTATTTTTAAGGATGCCGCAATAGAAGCAATGGACAAACTAGAGGTGTTGGAGGCAATAATACAGTCTTTAGAAACATAACTTTCCAATTCTGAAAATACCTTTTTTTTGATGTCTAGATTTTCAATAATAGCCTCTATGGTAAGATCCGAATCGCTCAGGGCTTTCAAACCAGTTACATATGAAATATTGCTTTGAATGCTATCTTTTTTGGCAGCATCAATACGTCCTTTCTCAATTAAACGATTCAATATTTTTTCTAAAGCTGATTTTGCTTTTTCTAAGGCAGCTGCATTTGTATCATACAACTTTACTTTACAGGCCGCAGTAGCTGCAACTTGTGCAATTCCGCTTCCCATTGTTCCGGCTCCAATTATACCAACATTCATATCAGTTTCCTTTAAAATTTGGTTTCCGTTTTTCAATAAACGCGCTTACACCTTCATTATAATCTGCACTCTCCGAAGCTGCTATCTGGTATTTTGATTCTAACGTTAATTGCTGTTCTAAGTTGTTGTTCATGGATTGGTTTAAAGATTTTTTGATCAGTCCAAGCGCTTTGGTTGGCATTTCTGCCATTTTAGCGGCTAAGGTATTTACGTAGGCTTCAAAATCTTCAACAGCTACTGCCTTATAAATCATACCCATTTGCACTGCTTCTTGTGCAGTTACCTTTTCGCCCAGCATAGCCAGTGCACTTGCTCTTTGAAAACCAATGAGCCGAGGCAAAAAGAAGGTGCCACCGCTATCGGGTATTAAACCTATTTTACTAAAGGCTTGTATAAAACTAGCGGTATTGCTTGCCACCACAATATCACAAGCTAAGGCAATATTAGCGCCAGCTCCCGCTGCAACTCCATTCACTGAAGCAATAACTGGTTTTTCTATAGTTCTAATACGCCTAATAATAGGATTGTAGTGTTCTTCAAGTATATTTTTAAATCCGGGATTTTCATCCGGATTGGTAACTTCTTTTAAATCTTGTCCTGCACAAAATGCTTTCCCGTTTCCAGAAATAACTATGGCTCGCACCAAATCACTACTGGCGCAAAAATCGAGTTCTTTTTGCAATTGAAGTGCCATTTCTCGGTTAAAACTATTGTACACCTCTGGTCTATTTAAGCTTAAAAAAGCAGTAGCGTTCCGTATCTCTTTTTGTACTGTATCCATAGTTTTATTTAAGGCATTTAAAATAATCAAAAGGTTCTAGGCAGCTTTCACATTTAAATAATGCTTTGCACGCGGTTGAACCAAATTGACTTACCAACTGCGTTTCTGTAGAACCACAATTTGTGCACTTTACAATTTTTTTATTCTCTAGGAGCGCTTCTTTGTCGGCATTTGCTTCCAAAGGAGGAGCAATTCCATACGCCGCTAACGCCTGTCGCCCTTTTGGCGTAATCCAATCTGTAGTCCACGCTGGAAATAACACCAATTCTACTGTGGTATGATATCCTTCTTTTTCCAGTGCAGCTTTAATATCATCGCCAATAACATCCATAGCGGGGCAACCACTATAGGTAGGTGTTATTTTTACTATTACTTGTTGACCCTTAAAAAATGCAGCTCTAACCACTCCCATCTCCATAATAGAAAGTACCGGAATTTCTGGATCCGACACCTGTTCTAAAATTGGAATAAGTTGCTGGTTTATATGCTCCATTTCCACTACCATTCCATATTGGGATAGGTTCGTTGCATAT
>CAZWVO010000137.1:0-5897 GCA_964637535.1 uncultured Flavobacteriaceae bacterium | reverse complement strand
ATATTATAGTGCTTTAGAAATGTTAAGCGACCTAAGAAAAGGAATTTGGAAAGAAGCTGCTAGAGGGGGTAATGTGGATATTTACCGTAGAAATCTGCAACGTACGTATGTAGATAGGATGGGCTTTTTGTTAACGAACGAAGGAAGTACGAACCGCAGAAATTTTCCAGGTTTTGAAGGGGCCTTATCCTATAATGTAAGTACCTCAGATGTTAGAGCTTTGGTTAGAGGAGAGCTAAAAGTATTGCGTGCTGGGCTAAGAGCAGCAAGAGGGCGCGGAGTTAATACGGTAACGCGCTATCACTATGAAGATGCTATTGCCCGAATAGACCAATTGTTAGATCCAAAATAAAAAGTATTGTTCTTTCTTTTCGTCTCCTTTTATAGAAGACGAAGAGAAAGAATATCTTTTAAGTAAGAACGCTTAGTTCTCTGGATCGAAAAGAATAACGGTATACTCGTAATTGTTCATGGTTCCGCTTACGTTAACTTTAGTAAGAGTAACGGTATAACTCGTATCTTCTGTTACATTGGTAGTTATTCCGTTTGGTACCCAAACAAGGGTATTATCTCCAAAACCATTTACTACTTCTTCAGTGTCAAAAGAGATTGAATTCCCATCTTGGTCATTCATTTCAATTTGAGTTTCCGAAAAATTAGCTCCGCGAACGGAGAAAGACCATCTTGGAAAGGCTAAGCGGTCTGGGGTATAGCCCTCTGGGGGCCATGAAACAAAATTGGGAGCGTCAGTTGGAGCGCTACCACTGTTTCCTACTACCCAAATAGCACTTGCTCTATTGGTATTTCCCAATCCAATAGTTTCTAAACGTGGAAAAAGTAACCACCGTCTATGCCCAACAGGGCCATTATTGCTGCCTGGATCTCTCATATAAAGATCAATGGCTTCTGCATTGTTAGAAAATGCTAAGTTAGATTTACCTGCGGCTTCATCTCCACCGGCGGTATAGCAAGACCAGCTATCTGGAGGAAAATGATCTAGTGTATTATTGGCTTGCATCATTAAAGCTGCTTCTTGAGCCTTAACGCTTTGCGCATCGTTTTCGAGTAAGGTGTTATGTAACCCTACTGCATTTCTATAGTAATGAAGACGCATAAAGATTTTTTCTTTTGTTCCTTGCGGAACAGTGCCCGGGTTGCAATTACTTTCATCACCGGTCCATGGATTATCTCCAGAAGTTGCAGAAGGCAGATAGAAATCTTCATATAATGCTTTGGCTACTGCTCTTGCAGAGGTATCTATTGGACCTTCCATAGGATCTTGTCCTTGTTCCTCGTCCATAGGATCGGAAGCACTGTCCTTACTACAGGAAACAAAGAGAAATAAGGTGGCAAAAAAAACGCTTGTCCAGCGCAAAATTTTTAAAAAGTTCATAGTATTAAGCATTTAGGTCTTATACCCTAACGCTTAAAAAAGGAATCTGATATATTTTTTCGATGAACGGTACCAGAGGTAAAAAACGGAATTAAGACTCGGTTTTACTAAGTGTATCGGTACCGAGGTAAACATCATCTTCATTGTAGTACCATTTTCTTGTTTTGGGCATTTTAATGCCTTGTATGGTTTCTTCTCCGGATAACAAGATGTATTCTCCTGGGTTCCCGTCAACATGTTCCGAACCTTCTGGATAAAACTGATACACTTCTAGGGCATAAGTGACCGGATCAAAATAAAAGAACCACACATCGGAACCTACGTTTTCATCATAGGTTACCTTTAGAACAAGATATTTTTTCCCCTTAAAAGTCTTAGCTTGCACTTGCGGGGCTATATGTGTGCCTGGGTCTTTTAATTTCATAGGAAGCCCGTATAGGTAGGTGTAATAATTTTTCATGGTTAGCGCCCTATCACAACTAAGGTTGTGTTTTTTTTGATCTGCGCCCGAAATGGTTTCCGCTCCGTTTAAACGCAATACACACGCTTTTTTATCTATAATATACGTCTTAGTAATAGCATTGCGTTTTTCCTGTAATTTAAAATACTGGGCTGGTAAGTTCAACTCAATTTCACTAAGCCTATCACTGTTTTTTGGAGTCTGCATGGTAATAGCGAGTTGGCCATTAAAGGTGTGCCAATTGCCATTGGGATCGTGGTAGGCAATGGCTTTGGCCAAGAGTTCTTCCCCGCTTAAATTTTGGGCTGTATTTGTATAAGTGCCTAGCACATACAGAACAACTAAAATATATTTTGTCATGATAGCTTACTTTACAATTGAAAGATACGCTTTTTTGATATACCTATATAGGCATACGAAAAGCGAAGAATACCGTTAGTTTATATTTTAAACATAGAGTTGGACACTTAGTAAGGCCTGTTCTTCTTATTTTTATGGCAAAATTGCATATCGCATGTCGGATAAAACGAAACTGGCAGAAATAGCCTCGCTTTTTTTTAAATTAGGATGTATTGCCTTTGGTGGTCCAGCGGCGCATATTGCAATGATGGAAGATGAGGTGGTCATAAAAAGAAAGTGGATGACTCAAGAACACTTTCTAGATCTAATTGGCGCAACCAATCTAATTCCGGGCCCTAACTCTACAGAAATGACCATGCATTGCGGTTATGAACGTGGCGGTTGGAAAGGACTTTTTGTAGCAGGTTTTTGCTTTATTTTTCCGGCCGTAGTTATTACCTCAATATTTGCATGGCTATACCAACAATACGGGCAATTACCAGAAGTAGCTCCTTACATAGTGGGAATTAAGCCAGCGGTAATTGCCATTATAGTTATGGCGGCTTTTAGATTGGGAAAAAAAGCCGTTAAAAGTACTTTTCTTGCAGTCTTAGGAGTATTGGCTATTGTTGTTTGCTTGTTAGGAGTAAACGAAATCATAGTGCTTTTTGGCTGTGGCTTATTGGGCTTAGGCTTCTTTTATATACAGCGAGACAAGACTATACTAAAGAGTATTATTCCACTTTTTCTTCTACAAGTGGTAACATCTGGTAACATAGGAAATTTTAAAATTTTCCTGTCTTTTTTAAAAATTGGCGCTATTTTATATGGTAGTGGGTATGTGCTTTTTGCGTTTTTAGATGCCGAGCTGGTCGCTAATGGTTGGCTTAGTCGTCAGGCTCTTATAGATGCGGTTGCAGTAGGGCAAATTACACCAGGGCCAGTTTTATCTACGGCAACTTTTATTGGATGGCAAATGACAGGAATTGGAGGAGCACTCGCGGCTACCGTTGGTATTTTCCTTCCTTCCTTTTTATTTGTATTGCTTCTGAACCCTTTAATTCCTAAGATGCGTAAATCGAAAACAATAAGAGCCTTCTTGGATGGGGTTAACATTGCTGCGGTGGCGCTAATTGTAACCGTTTGTTTTGTAATGAGTAAGGATACCTTAACAGATTGGCGCAGCGCACTTATTGCAATTGTTAGTCTTATTGTTGTATTTGTCTTTAAAAAAGTAAATAGCGCTTATATTGTCTTAGGTGGGGCTGTTTTGGGCTACATCTTATCTCTTATATAATTCGCAATAAAAAAGGCCAGTACGTTTTACCCTACTAGCCTTTTTCTACGCCTTGTACAATTTTAACTTTCTTCTGTATTAGGAAGGGTAGCCGGAGCTATAGAACTGTCGTGCTCATTATAATACAGCTCCAATAAGTTAATGGTTGACGTCATTAAATCTTTGGTCTCTAACAACAAGGAGAAATACAAAGTAGTATTTTTTGGACTAGATTCCTCGGTTCTAGTGCGTGTTACCTGCTTCTGAATTTTCTGAGAAACCATGTCAAATAAGGCTTGCTTTTTTCCTAAAACAAGGCCAATGGCTTCAAAAGAATGGCTGTCAAAAGCCACCTTGGTTTCATCTAACAAAGCTTCTAACTCCAAATCAATTTCTTTCAGTTCTTTAATCTGATTGTACTTTAATTTTTTATGATTGTTATTGATATGCTTGTGGGTAATTTTAGTGATGTATTCTAAGGACTGCGCCATATCTTGTAGGTAACCCAAAATATTAATATAGAAATTACTAGCACCCACACTAGCTTCATCTAAGTTTTTAATAAAGAAGAAGATGTTATCTCTTAGGTCGTCAATTTCTGTGGCCAATTTACCTACTCCTTTTTTATTCTTTTTAAGTAGAACTAAATCTTGTTTTGCTAAACCGTCAATGCTATTTGTATATAGTTTATTGGTGCGTTTTACTACTCTAGCAATATTACCAGCACTTTCTTCTATTACACCCTGAATAGAACTGCTTTCTGCCCTATCTAGCGTATCTTCTGCCCGTTGTTCTTTTGCTTTTTTATTATACGCAATGTAGTTTCTGGCTAGTAATAATACTTCAGTAAATAACAATATTGCTATGGCAGCTCCTTTACCAAAATTAATAAGGGTTAAAACAGTACCAGCCGCAACAAAGGCTATAATTGCAGTGCCAAACCATCCGCCAATTACGTTTAACACTCCAGCAACACGGTATACCGCGCTCTCTGCCCCCCACGCTCTATCTGCTAAGGAAGTACCCATAGCCACCATAAAGGTTACATATGTTGTGGACAAGGGAAGTTTATACGATGTTGCAATAGAAATTAGAATACCTGCAACCATAAGGTTTACCGCGGCTCTTACCATATCAAATGCGGGTAGTTCATGAACCTTGTCTTTAGAAAGGGCAATTACCGGTTTTTCAAATTGCTTATCTAAAGTTGCTTTTAATGAAGCCGGAAGTATGGCGTTAAACGCATTTGAAACTAAAATAGATCCTCTTACCACGCCTCTAGAGAGAAAATTAGGTTGAAAGCGTTCTTTGGCCTCTCCTTCTCTGGAAAGGTTAATTTCAGTGTCTGCAACATAACGCGCTTTTTTAGAAAGCCATAAGGTAATTACCATAATTACTCCAGACAAAAACAAGAGCAATGTAGGAGTAGGTACTTTTTTAGAAAGCACCCCCATGCTAAACTCTGTAGCGGGTATTCCAGAAGCCTCCCAAGCCTCATACGACTGCCATGCGGCTATGGGAACTCCAATAAAGTTCACCAAATCATTACCTGCAAAAGCTAATGCAAGTGCAAAAGTGCCTATTCCAATAATTAACTTATAGATATTTACTTTTGCCACGCTCATTAATATGTACGATAAGAAAGACCACAATACAAAGTTGGCAGATACAATAGCTATCCATTGGTCTTCTAGAAAATCTTTAATGGTAACTCCGCCTATAATATCAAAACTTTCACCAGCGTATGGAGTACCTTTAATACCCTTCATTAAAATGAAATAGGTGATTGCAGAAAGCGCTGCACCTCCAAACAAAGCGCCAACCCAAACTTTCTTTTTCTGAAAATTATAAGATAGTAATAGCCTGGAAATCCATTGTACAATGGCCCCTATAGTAAAGGCCACTACGACAGATAGTAAAATACCCAATATAATTTCGGTTGCTTTTGTGGTATTAATGTAATTTACAACATCAGAAAAATTACCATCAGCGGCTCCAATCTTAAGTAAAGACATAGCCACTGCTGCTCCTAACAAGTTAAATACAATAGAAACTGTTGTAGAGGTGGGCATACCAAGGGTATTAAAGAAATCTAGCAACAGAATGTCGGTGATCATAACGGCCATGAAAATGAACATGATTTCGTCAAAGTAGAATTCCCCAGGATTAAATATTCCCTTTCTAGCAACTTCCATTAATCCACTAGAGAATACTGTACCAAAGATCATCCCTAAACTGGCCACAATCATTACAGTTTTAAAGGATATCGCCTTTGAGCCAATAGCAGAATTCAAGAAGTTAACAGCATCATTGCTAACTCCTACAACTAAATCTGCAATCGCAAGAACGGCTAAGGCGATTACAATTAATAAGTAAATGTTGTCCATAATATTAGTTATTTAACAATTCGCAAATATCTATAGTAAGGC
>CAZWVO010000136.1:0-5917 GCA_964637535.1 uncultured Flavobacteriaceae bacterium | reverse complement strand
AACCCACGACCTCCACCTTGGCAAGGTGATGCTCTACCCCTGAGCTACTTTCGCATTTTAAAAGAACGTTTGCATCATCAACAGATGCGGAGGCAAATTTAATACAATTCTATAAAAACCAAAGCAATTTTTGTTTAAAAAGCCATAAAAAAAGAAGTTGCTAGCTAGTGGGTAAACTACCGGAGGTAAAATATAACTTTTGCTTTAGGGATTAAGGGTTTGTTTTTTACCTTAACAAGGATATCAAAACACTAAGAACTTGCTTTTTTCTTCGCAGTTAGTAGACGCTTAATTTCATTGAGTTTCATTAAAGCCTCTACTGGGGTAAGGGTGTCAATATCTAAATCCAAAATTTCTTCTTTAATCTGTTCTAATAACGGATCGTCTAAATTAAAGAAACTTAATTGCATCTCATTTTGAGCCTGTTCTAGGGTATCCGTGAGTTCTTCACTAGAATGGGATTTTTCTAATTTTTTAAGGATCGTATTTGCTTTTTTAATCACTTGTTGTGGCAGTCCTGCCATTTTTGCTACATGGATTCCAAAACTATGTTCACTGCCTCCAGGTGTAAGTTTACGTAAGAAGAGTACTTTATCCTTGAGTTCTTTTACAGAAACATTGAAATTTTTTATACGCTCAAAAGTAGCTGCCATCTCATTTAACTCATGGTAATGCGTGGCAAAAAGTGTTTTAGCCCGGGCCGGATGTTCATGCAAATATTCGGAAATGGCCCAAGCAATTGAAATTCCGTCATAGGTGCTAGTACCTCTTCCAATTTCGTCTAACAATACTAAACTACGTTCAGAAAGATTATTTAGAATAGAGGCGGTTTCGTTCATTTCTACCATAAAAGTAGACTCTCCCATTGAAATATTATCACTGGCACCAACCCGCGTAAATATTTTATCTACAACGCCAATTTTTGCAGCTTCTGCAGGGACAAAACTCCCCATTTGCGCTAAAAGTACAATGAGTGCCGTTTGCCTTAAAATAGCAGATTTACCACTCATATTTGGACCAGTAATCATTATCATTTGCTGAGTGTCTCTATTTAAAGTGACACTATTAGGAATATACGATTCTCCAATGGGCAATTGCCTTTCAATTACGGGATGACGCCCATTTGTAATTTCTAAGTCGGTAGAATCATTCATCACTGGAGCCACATATTGCTGCGCTCTAGCCAATTGCGCAAAACCGCTAAGGCAATCTAAACGTGCAATGGTTTCAGCATTTTGTTGTACGGGGCTAATATATTCTTGCATCCAAACAATAAGTTGAGAAAACAACTGCTGTTCTAGACTTTGTATACGTTCCTCAGCCCCTAAGATTTTTGCTTCATATTCTTTAAGTTCTTCCGTAATATAGCGTTCTGCATTTACCAAAGTTTGTTTGCGTATCCATTCTTCTGGCACCTTGTCTTTATGCGTATTTCGTACTTCTATATAATATCCAAAAACATTGTTGGAAGCTATTTTAAGCGATGTAATACCAGTACGTTCTGCTTCGCGCTCCAACATCTTATCTAAGTAGTCTTTCCCAGAAAAAGCTAAATTGCGTAGCTCATCAAGTTCTTCGCTATATCCACTTGCTATGGTACTGCCTTTTAAGAGGTTTACTGGAGCATCTTCCTTAATCATCTCTTTCACCTTAGTTCTCAAGGCTTCGCATCCATGTAAGGCTTCACCTAAAACCTTAATAGCGGTATTCGCACTTTGCTTGGTTAGTTGCTGAATAGGAATTATGGCTTCTAAGGAATTTTTTAATTTAACGACTTCTTTGGGAGTAATTTTTCCTGTAGCTACCTTAGAAATAAGGCGTTCTAAATCTCCAATTTGCTTAATTCCATGCTGCAATTTTTGCTGCGCCTCTTCTTCTGTTAACAAATACGACACTGCTTGGTGGCGTTCTTGAATTTGCGTTAGTTGCTTTAGTGGAAGCGCCAGCCATCGTTTTAACATACGCCCACCCATGGGAGAACAGGTGTTGTCAATAACATCTAAAAGGGTAACGGCGTTAAGATTGGTAGAGGCATACAGCTCTAGATTGCGAACCGTAAATCGATCCATCCAAATGTAATTCTCTTCTGCAATCCGTTGTAAACGATTAATGTGCCCAAGCTGCCGATGTTGCGTTTCGTTTAGGTAATGCAAGACCGCACCAGAGGCAATAATACCGTTACTGAGGTGCGCTACTCCAAAACCTTTTAAGGTTGCTGTTTTAAAATGCCCCGTTAAAGTTTCTAGCGCATAGTCTTCTTGAAAAATCCAATCTTCGGTATAAAAAGTATGAAAACCATTTCCAAAATAGGCTAGAAATTCTTTTTTATGTGCCTTGGAAACGAGTACTTCATTTGGTCCTAAATTTTGAAGTAGTTTGTCTATCTGTTCTTCGGTACCCTCAGAGGTGAGAAATTCTCCAGTTGAAATATCTAAAAATGAAACCCCGAGCCGTTTTCTTCCGAAATGCAACGCGCATAAAAAATTGTTGGTCTTTGCGTGTAAAATATCATCATTGAGCGCTACTCCTGGGGTAACTAATTCTGTTACACCTCTTTTTACAATGGTTTTCGTTTGTTTCGGATCTTCTAGCTGGTCGCATATGGCTACACGTTGCCCGGCTTTAACCAGTTTAGGAAGATAAGTGTTAAGCGAATGATGGGGAAAACCAGCCAATTCGGTTTTATCGCCCCCATTGTTTCGATGTGTTAATATGATCCCTAAAATCTGTGAGGCCTTAACGGCATCTTCGCCAAAAGTCTCGTAAAAATCACCAACTCTAAAAAGCAATAACGCATCAGGATGTTTAGTCTTAATGGTATTGTATTGCTGCATTAAGGGAGTAACCTTTTTACTTTTTGAAGCCAAACGAATTAAATTTTGAGTACCTAACGAATGTACTATTTATTTCTACTTTTTTGAGCTCCTAAAAAGCCTTAGTTATCCATATTTATTCACAACCTCAAAAATGGGTACATGAAAATTACAAATGCGTTAACGGTAAATCTTGTTAGTTTAAAAAGAACAACCCTTCGTTAGTTTTGAAGGTGCGTTATTAAACGCATAATGATGCAGATCAAAGCGGTATTACTTGGGATTTGGGATTTGGAATTTCTACATTTGCCCCATGAGTAGAAAATTGAAAAATAGCGAACTCGTCAGATTGGATCTTCAAGAGTTTAAAGCTGCTCCTAAAACACCCTTAATAGTTGTTTTAGATAATGTTAGAAGCTTAAATAATATAGGATCTGTTTTTAGAACTGCCGATGCTTTTTTAGTAGAAAAAATTTACCTCTGCGGTATTACTGCTAAACCTCCTCATAAAGATATTCATAAGACGGCCTTAGGTGCTACTGAAAGTGTAACTTGGGAATATAGAGAAGAAAGTGCGCCCTTAATACAAGAACTTAAAAAAGAAGGGTGTAAAATTCTTGCTGTAGAGCAGGCAGAAAACAGTACTGCATTACATGATTTTTCTGTAACTGTTGATGAAAAATACGTTTTAATCTTTGGAAATGAAGTTAAAGGGGTAGCACAAGAACTGGTTTCTGAAGCCAACACGGTAATAGAAATACCCCAATATGGAACAAAGCATTCCCTTAATATTGCGGTAAGCGCGGGAATAGTGATATGGGATGTTTGGGCAAAAATAAACAGTCAATAGTGCGGTTGTTTAAGAGGAGTAGTCCATCTTTTACGGAGTATAAAGCGGAGAAATAAAAAATCCCGACCAGAAGATCAGGATTTTTCTATTTATAATTGAGCTAGTTAGTTAGACCTGCAATTACGTAAAATCATCTGTTTTTTACAAAAAAAAGCCTAAAATTGGTTTAAAATTCCAGTTGAGCGGAAAATTTTAGGATTTCGTCCAAGATAAATTCGTAATCTTTTTGATTTTCTACAAAATCCAGGTTGGTTACATCAATGACCAAGTTATTTTGTTCGGGATAACTTTTAATGAAATCAAAATACCCCCTATTAATTTTTTCTAGATATTCTGGCGCAATATTTTGCTCATAGTCTCTTCCTCTTTTACGAATGTTTGCTATAAGACGCTCTGTATTCTGATATAAATAGATATAAACTTTGGGTTTTTTAACTTCTCTGTACATAAAGTTGAAGACCTTTCTGTATAAGGAAAACTCCTCTTTTTGCAGGGTAATTTGAGCAAAAATTAGTGATTTATAAATATCATAATCACTTACCATAAACTGCTTAAAAAGATCAAATTGCGAAGTGTCATCCGTAAATTGCTGATAACGATCTGCTAAAAAAGACATTTCTAAGGGAAAAGCGTATCGTCCCTGATCTTCATAAAAGAGCGGTAGAAAGGGGTTGTCTGCAAAGCGTTCTAGTACCAATTTTGCATTGAAATCTTCCGCTAATTTACGTGCTAGTGTGGTCTTTCCGGCACCTATATTTCCTTCTATAGCAATAAAATTTAATCCGGAAAAAAGCGAAGCTCTATTCTTAAACAATCTAAATTTAGTTCGTTCTACGGTACTCTTATCTCTACATTCTTGCAAGAGGTTGCGGGTATCTTTAATAAGAATAGGGTGATAGAATTGCGGGGCAATCTCTGCTAAGGGCTTTAATACAAAACGTCGCTTTTCTAATGCAGGATGCGGTAAAGTAAGCACCTTGGTATCTATAATTTCATAGTCGTAATACAAAATATCAATATCAATAGATCTCGCTTCGTAGGTTTCAGAATTACTGCGTTTTCTTCCTAGCAATTGTTCAATTTCAAGAAGGGTGCTAAGTAGTTTATCAGGAGGGTGTTGGGTTTCTAACGACAAACAAACATTTAGAAAATCTCCAGAATCAAACCCTAGGGCGGTACTTTCATATACGTTGGAAATGCGGATAATATCACCCGCTTTTTCCTGTATCAAAAATAACGCTCTTTGCAGTAGTAGGGGTCTATCGCCTAAATTGCTTCCAAGAGAAAGATATGAGGTTTTCTTTTCGTGCATAATGGTCAAACAAAATAAAGAAAACAAACCGAGATAACCCCTAATCTATCACAAATGATTATTCATAAATATTAACAAATACCAAGAACATTAATTATCTTTACCTTTTAGAACTTAAGTACGTATTAAATGAAATTTTTAAGAAATCTTTTGGCGGCCATTTTAGGGTGTCTCATTGCTTTTGGAGTGCTGTTTTTGATGTTCCTTATTTTTGTTGCCTTGATAGGTGGAGGAGATGATAAAGTGACTGTAAAATCGAATTCAATATTGGAACTGACTGTTCCTAAACCAATAAATGATTATGTAGGAGATAATTCTGCGGACCCTTTTGGAGGCTTACTAGAAGAAGCGCAAGGATTGGACGAAATACTGCACGCTATTGCTATCGCCAAGGAGGATGATAGAATATCAGGAATTAGTATCAATAATAGTTTTCTTCTTGCAGGATGGTCGCAAACCCAAGCTATTCGAAAAGCCTTAGTGGATTTTAAAGAAAACGGAAAATTTATCTACGCCTATAGCGATTTTTATCTTCAAAAGGATTATTACATGGCCAGTGTAGCCGATAGTATTTTTATAAATCCAGTAGGGGTTATGGACTTTAAGGGACTTTCTACAGAAATTCTATTCTACAAGGAATTACAGGAAAAAACTGGAGTTAAGATGGAAGTCATTCGGCATGGAAAATATAAAAGTGCTGTTGAACCTTATCTTTCTGACGAAATGAGTGAAGCCAATAGAACGCAAATAAAAGAACTTATTAGTAGTATTTGGAACGTAATGGCTGCAGATATTGGAGAAGCACGCAATATTTCTGAGGCTGCTATTAATACCATAGCAGACACCTTGGGGGCGCGAACTCCAGCGTATGCAAAAGCTTCTGGACTTGTTGATGATATTTTGTTCTATGATCAGTACGAGGCGCAACTTAAAATGGCTACC
>CAZWVO010000135.1:0-5936 GCA_964637535.1 uncultured Flavobacteriaceae bacterium | reverse complement strand
TATTTTGAAAACTTATTTTCGGATAGCAGTTGTTGTCTAATACGTCTAAAGAATTTAATCATATAGCTGTGTTTTTCCACTCCTTGGAGGGAAATGATTTGCCCCCCGATGGGAGTATTTATATAAAATTAGAGGGGGGAACACTTTGGCAATATGCCATAAATATAGGAAGTTAAGTTTAAAATCTTGTTTTTGGCTAAAACAGTGCTTTCAGTTATTTTTAAATACTTCAAAAAACAGACATCATGCGTAGATTTTTACTATTTCTTTTTTAGGCGTTTTTAATTTGCAGTATGTTGCTGACCCTCAAATTTCACCTAATGGGGATTGGGTGGTCTAACGTAGAATGGGTTTTGATATCATGGAGCAGATGGGCATGGGTATATAAAACATGCCATTTAATTATATTCTTACATTGTAAAAGAGACTTTTTGAAATATTTCCCCTATTTTACAAACAGATTTTTTAAAGAAAATACGGTATGGGTTCCAACAAAAATTATAAAGGATATCAATCCTTCCAATATCTGGAAAAAGACGTGGATTACAAGCACTTTGAATTGGCAGAAGAAATAGGTAGAGTGCCTTCTACTAAAGTACCTCTAGATGCCAATCAAGAGCAATTGGTGGAACGCATTCTTAAAGAGAATATCATTATAAGTGTGCATGAACATTTAGGGACATTTCCTAAAAATATTATGCAAACACCAGCCTATGTTAAAGAAGGACGAATGGCAACGGGTTTTAAAGGACTTTCTCAAGGGCATTGGGACTGCGTTTTTGACAACCTTATGGACGGAGTCTGTCAGATTCATTCCAAAGGGGGGTGGAAATGGAGCGAGGTTATTCACGATTTAGGAATGCGCCTTTGCGATATAGCCCATCAGGATTTTGTTATCCATTGCAAAACAGTAGAGGATATTTATAAGGCGCATAAAGAAGGAAAAGTAGCTTGGGTGGCTGTAATGGAAGGAGCTATGATGATTGAAAATGAATTGGACAGAATTGATTTATTGTACGGATTTGGGCTTCGATCTTTGGGAATTACCTATAGTGAATCCAATGCCTTGGGGTCGGGTTTAAAGGAAGAACGGGACGGTGGCCTAACCAAATTTGGAAAACGAGCTGTAGAACGGATGAACAAGGTGGGCATGTTGATAGATGTGTCACATACCGGAGATCAGACTGCACTGGATACAATAAAACACAGCACAAAGCCCATTATTGTTAGTCATATTGGCGCAAAGGCCCTTTGGAATACCAATAGAATGGCTCCGGATGAGGTTTTTAAAGCTTGTGCTGATAAGGGAGGGGTAATAGGTATTGAAGCGGCACCCCATACTACGTTGACTCCAACTCATAGAAAGCACAATCTAGATGCCGTAATGGAACATTTTGAGTATGTGAAAGACTTGGTGGGAATAGATCATGTGACCTTAGGACCTGATACCCTATACGGAGATCATGTGGGCTTGCACAAAGCCTATACCGCCGCACTTTCATTAAAAGCCTCCAAGGGACATGGAAAACCAGGGATGGAATATGACCCCGTTGCCTATGTGGATGGTCTGGAAAATCCAACGGAAGGATCATATAACATCGTTAGATGGTTGGTCAAACATGGCTACACAGAAACTGATATTGCTAAGGTTATGGGTAAAAATACGCTACGGTTATTAAAAGAAGTTTGGGTTTAGATGAAGACACTTCTTTGCATTCTCGTTTCTTTATATGGGTTTACCATAACAGCTCAAAGTAGTCTGTTAGGGGGTTCGGCAATACTAGAAATAGAAGCGCAAAAAGTACATATACAGCAAACCTTAGAGGTACAGCTACCTGATTCTGTGCAGCAGATTAAACTAAGAATATTGGATTTTAAAGGCAGTTTCCTTTCTAACATTTCCGTAAGCTCTAATGGAAAGGATATCCACTTTGAAAAAGAAGTGCTAGATGGCATTAGTACCATAAAATTGAATTCGACCAAAGGTTTTCGGCAGCTACAGCTATCATATGAGGTAGCTACAGCGGCAACTGATTTTTATATCCCTTTCTTTTTTACAGATTTAGTGGCTGCAAATTCCGAAAACGACTTTTTTAAAATGACTATTAAATTACCAGAAACACAGGATTATGTTCTTCATTTTCCCAATCTACTGGCAAATGAAACGGTAAACGGAGGAAAGAAAAAGATAGTTCTAGATGTACCTGCCCTTATTTCTGTAATGCGCATGGAACTTGTAGATGAAAAGAAGGCTATTGGTTTTGCAGGAATGATGGATGCTCTGGTGGCGCTCATTTTTGTGGTAATAGGCATAGCTATTTGGTTAAACAGAAAACGCTTGGCATATGGATAGATTTATCTTTTGGGGCCTATTTGCTGTACTGGGAGGTATTATTATAGGATATATTATTTGGATGTATTGGTTGGAAAAGAAATGATAGACGTACAATTCATCATATTCATTGGATATTTCCTGCTGATTTTTGGAATTGGCTGGCTAAGCCTTAGATGGACGAAATCTGAGGAAGATTATTGGATTGCGGGGAGCAAGTTGGGTTGGGGTATTGGAGGCGCTACTATGGCAGCTACTCATACCAGTGCTGGCACCTTTATTGGAACCATTGGGGTCATCTATGCGGTAGGTTGGTCTTTTGGATGGGTGCTTATTACCATCCCTTTGGCATATTGGTTTATGGTAGCCGTGCTAGCACCACGTTTTACTGCAGTAAAAGAACTTACATTACCCGCTTTTTTGGAACGCCGGTATCAAAGTAAAACAGCTCGTGGGGTAGGTGGTGTCATTATTTTGATTGCCACGGTAGTCTATATTCAAGCTCAGATATTGGCTGGCGGGTTGGTGGCCAATGTGGTTTTTGGAATAAGTCCTTTGACCGGGATGATTATTTTTACCCTTATCCTATTATTATATACCCTTGTTGGGGGCATGTTGGCTGTAGTCTATACCGATTTTCTACAAATGTTGATTATGATTGTAGGCACCTTGGTCTCCGTTCCTTTGGCCTTAATTCATTTTGATGGTATGAGCGCTTTAATGAAAAAAGTAGAATTGATAAAACCCCTGACTTTTGATTGGAACGGTTTCCCTACCGTATTGCTTATTGGTCTTGGTTTAGCGTTCTTTTTAGGATCCGTAGCTACCCCAGAAAAAGCGATACGTTTATACGCCATGAAAGATATGAAGACCATAAGGCGTGGCATATTATTGGCGGTAATTGTGGTTACAGGCATTAATTTATTGGTGTTCATTCTAGGCTTGGTAGCCATGGTACTTTTCCCCAATCTACCCACGGGAGATTTGGCTATGCCCATGATTGCCAAAACGGTATTGCCCACCTTTGTGGGGACTATTATGTTGGCAGCAATCACCTCTGCTATGATGTCTACGGTGGATTCTTTATTATTGGTAGCGGGATCGGCCCTATCTGAAGATATTTATCAAAATATGATTCGTAAAAAGGCCTCTAAATCACGCCGGCTGCTAGTCGCTCGGATTGGAATTTTCATTGTTGGGATTATACCCCTTATTTCTATTATCAGTGGTTTTGCTGAAGGTGAACTAATACAATTTATTGTTATCCTTTTTACCGCGATTATGGCCGCTGGGTTTTTTACCCCTGTTGTAGGGGGAATATTATGGAAACGAGCCACCAAACAAGGTGCCATTGCAGCAATGATAGGAGGAGTTTTGGTTACCGGACTTTGGAAAGCCTTTGGAGATCCGTTAATCTATCCGGTAATTCCAGGCTTCCTTACAAGTGTATTGTCTTATGTAGTAATCAGCCTAATGACAAAACCACCACCAAAATCGGCATGGGAACCTTATTTTGAAAAGAAAAAAGAATAACAATATTAACTTTTTGTTACCCTGAGCGCAGTCCAAGGGATTATGAAAATTAAATAAGATTGATATGAGATTACAAATAAGCCTAAAACATAGCATGCTTATAGTATGTATAAGTCTTTATATTACTATAACTGCACAAGAAGAACCCCTGCCTTTGACTTGGGAAAATATCTTTACCAAAAACTATAGCGCAGGTAGAGCTGTGCTTTCTCCAGATGGGAGTTGGATTGCTGTAACGGCTCGCACTGCTGGGGACAGTGGAATTTTCCTTAAGGAAGTCAATAGTGATGCTGCGCCTAAATTCTGGATATCGGGAGGTTCACCTGCTTGGTTTGCAGACGGAAAACGCATTGTTTTTTCAAGAAGAGGTGATCTTTGGAGCATAGGTATTGGAGAAGATATTCCAAAACGCCTAACCAATGATGATAAAGATGAACGTGCACCAAGGCCTTCTCCAGATGGGAAATATGTGGCTTTTTATAGTGGGCGATCAGGATATCAGGATATTTGGGCCATACCCTCTGACGGTTCTGAGGCACCTAAGCAGTTGACCAAAAATGCTATGGCTTTGGACGATTTTCGTTTTGCACCCTCTTGGTCTCCCAATAGTAAAGAAATTGCTTATTATTCTTTTAAGGGGAATTATTGGGAAGATGATATTTGGGTGGTAGATGTAGTTACTGGAACGGAACGGCAGGTCTCCCAAAATCTAATGGCCATGTCCACACCGGTTTGGTCCCCCGATGGTTCCCAAATAGCACTTTTTGCCAATGCCAAGGACGAATATTGGTATGAAGACCTTTCCTATATCTATTTGATAGACCCTAAAAAAGGGACGGATAAAAAACTAAAAATGCAAGTTCATGCTACGGATTTGCTATTCAATCATACCGTAAGTTGGTCTGGGGATGGAAGCGAGCTCTTTTTTCCCTATCAAGAACGGTCTGAAGTGGAATTATGGCGGGTGCCCTCCATAGGGGGCGTAGCAACTAGGGTGACTAATATGGGCGGCACCTTTTTTGGATACCATGCCACAAAGAATGCAGATGCTTTTGTTTTTGTGCGATCTACCGCTACCAGAGGAAATGATGTTGATTATATAAAAGCTATAGGAGGAACTCCAAAAAGAATGACCTATTTCTCTACGGAGTGGCAAGGCATTATCGAGCCAGAAGAAATAAGTTATCGCAGTTGGGATGGTCTGTATATTCAGGCATTTGCATATTATCCCCCCAATTTTGATTCTTCTAAGAAGTACCCCTCTCTGGTACACGTCCATGGTGGGGGTACCAATACGTATTACAAACGTTTAAGCCTCAATGAGCAATTTATGGCCCAGAAAGGATATGTGGTCATTGCTGTGAATTATAGGGGTGGATCTGGATTTGGACGCCCATTTCAAAATTTAAGTATTAACGATTGGGGGAACGGACAGGCCAAAGATGCAGCCCATGCTTCTAATTTCGTCAGACAACAAGGCTGGTCTAATGGAAAAGTAGGAATTTATGGCTATAGTTATGGAGGTATCACCTCTATGGCTGCGATTACCCGCGTTCCCGAGGCCTTTGATGCTGCGGTTCCTATGGCCGGAATCTATGATTTTGGGGATGCTTATACCAATGCTGATCGTATAGGAAAGATTTTCACCAAGACCGGTCATAGCGGTTCTCCGGAGGAACGCCCAGAGGTATACGCAGTAAGCAATGCGCTGTCTCGAGTAGAAAATGTAAAAACACCCTTACTCATCATGCATGGAGAGGCTGATGTTAGGGCTCCTTTCCGACAATATGAACTTGCCGTAAAAATCTTAAAAGAAAAAGGGAAAACTTTTGAAAGTAAATCCTATCCCAACGAGCCCCATGGCTTTAGAAACCCCCAGAATCGAGTGGATATGTACACCCGACTGGAAGCTTGGTTTAAAAAGTGGTTGCAGTAATTTATAATACTATGTTTTTTTCCTATTGGGAGGAAACTAAGAAGTGGATGTTGCTTGTACATTGGTTAAAACTCACCCCAACCTATCCAAGCAAAGGAGCATAAATAGGGATGTTTTTCTAAAGAATTTAATCAT
>CAZWVO010000134.1:0-5940 GCA_964637535.1 uncultured Flavobacteriaceae bacterium | reverse complement strand
AAAATAAACTTAATTTTACCGACCAACGGTATACTAAACCCGTTGTTTTTTAGTTAAGATTACGTACGAATACCAGGAATTTTGAAACGTAGTTATCAGATTATTTTATTCGCACTTCTTATCGGGGCCACTTTTACCGCTTGTTCCACCAAGAAAGATGCATTAATTAACCGTAATTGGCATGCGCTAAATACGAAGTATAATGTATTGTATAATGGGAATATTGCTTTTGAAGAAGGTAGAGAAGAACTGAATGCTTCTTACAGAGATAACTATTGGGATATTCTACCCATAGAACGTTTAGAGATTAAGGATGAAATTAAACTTGACTCCGAAAACAATAATCCCAAATTTGTTATTGCTGAAGAAAAAGCAGCAAAGGCCATACAAAAGCATAGTATGGATATTGACAATTTGGAACGCAACCCGCAAACAGATGAAGCTTTTCTGTTGTTAGGGAAGGCGCGTTACTTTGACCAGCGTTACATTCCTGCTCTCGAAGCTTTTAACTATGTGCTTAGAAAGTATATAACCAGTGATAAGCTAAATGAGGCAACTATTTGGAGAGAAAAAGTTAATATTCGCCTAGAGAACGAAGAGTTGGCCATCAAGAATTTGAAACGCCTTTTTAAGTTTGAACAATTAACAGATCAAGAATATGCAGATGCCAGAGCTATAATGGCGCAAGCCTATATTAATTTAAAGGCTCCAGACACAGCTATTCAACAATTAAAAATTGCATCGGCTTATACCAAAAAAAATCCGGAAAAAGGGAGGTATTATTTTATTATTGGGCAACTGTATAATCAGTTAGAACATAGAGATAGTGCCAATATAGCATTTGATAAGGTCATAGAACTCAACAGAAAATCGCCAAGAGTATATATGATTAATGCCCACCTTCAAAAAATTAAAAACACTGAAGTGAACAGTGAAAATAAGGAAGCCGTTTTAGAGTACCTTACGGCATTAGAAGAAAACAGAGAAAACAGACCTTTCCTAGATAAAATTTTTAGAGAACTAGCAGAATTCCATTTAAATAAAGGACAAGATAGTCTTGCATTGGTGTATTTCAACAAATCCCTAAGGGCTACAAAAAATGAACCGCAACTCAATGCGCTGAACTATGAAAATTTAGCCGAGTATAATTTTGATCAAAACGCCTATAAAGATGCAGGGGCGTATTATGATAGTACCCTAACTAACTTACAAGAGAATACCAAGAAGCATCGGGCTATTAAAAAGAAACTAGATAACTTAGAAGACGTTATTGCTTATGAAGAAGTAGTGCAATATGCAGATAGTGTAATTACACTTTATACCATGTCTCCTGAAGAACGAACAACGTATTTTGAAACGTACATTGCAGAATTAAAACGCGTTGCGGAAGAAAAAGCGTTAAAAGAGGAGAAGGCAACCAATTCTGGCATTGTTGCTTTTGGAGAAACCAAAGGTGGACAGCAGAATAAAGGTAAATTTTACTTTTACAACGTTACCAGTCTTGGATATGGCAAAACAGATTTCAGTAACAAATGGGGAGACCGAGAACTAGAAGATAATTGGAGATGGTCAAACAAAGCCCTTTCTCAGCCAACAACTGGAGATGTGGATTCTGTATTGGTTCAAGGAGTAGAAAATGGAGGAGAGCAGTTGACAGAAGATCAGAAATACTCCTTAGATTTTTATTTAGAACAAATTCCTACAGACGTTACTTATATGGATAGTCTGTATGCCGAAAGAAATTTTGCTAATTATCAATTAGGCCTTATTTACAAGGAAAAATTTAAAGAGAATTTCCTTGCTGCAGGAAAGTTAGAAGAGGTATTAAAATCGGACCCTGAGGAACGTTTAATATTACCTTCCAAATATAACTTGTATAAGATTTATGAAGAATTACAGAGTCCTCTTGCAGCTGACATGAAGCAGAATATTATAAGCAATCATCCAGATTCTAGATATACCGAAATTTTATTGAACCCGCAGGCCGTGCTTGCAGATAATGCAGATAGCCCAGATGCCCGTTACGCTCGTTTATATAAGTTATATCAAGAACAACAATACCTGCAGGTAATTACGGGAACTGAGGAAAACATCAGCAAATATACTGGAGACCCAGTTGTTCCTAAATTTGAGATGCTCAAAGCTAATGCTATAGGAAGGTTGCAGGGGTTTACTGCTTTTAAAGAAGCATTAAATTATGTGGCTCTTAACTACCCTAATAATCCAGAAGGAAAGAAAGCGCAACTTATGGTAGCAGAGCAATTGCCGAAATTAGAACCTAAAGAATTTGACCCAGAAACCAAATCACAGGGCACCGGAAATTGGAAAGTAGTTTTCCCTTTTAAAATAAGAGACAATGAAGCTGCGTTAGCTTTAAAGGAAACCTTAGAAAAATCAATAGTAGAGTTGAAATATAAAAATAATGTTTCTAAGGATATTTATAATTTGGAAGACCAGTTCATCGTAGTACACGGCTTTAAATCTAAAGATTTTGCATTAGGATACGTTGAGCTTTTAAATATTAACAAGGATTACAGAGTTGATAATGAGAATTTTGTAATTTTGTCATCCAATTATAAGATAGTCCAAGTTCATAAGAACTTAATCGATTATAAAAAAGAACTATTAACCCCAAAACCATAAAAAGAATGTTTTCAGACAATAAAAAACCTAGAGTTATGACAGAAGTAGGCGGGCAACCCAACAGAATTGAAAAAAATACTAAAATAAAAGGCGAAATTATATCAGAAGCCGATTTTAGAATAGACGGTAAACTAGACGGTAATGTAAAGACTTCAGGAAAAGTCGTTATTGGAAAGGATGGATATATCCATGGAAAAGTGGAATGTGTAAATGCAGATATTGAAGGAAGCTTTAACGGAGAACTTTTGGTTTCTGATTTACTTTCTTTAAAATCTTCTGCTGTTATAGAAGGTACAGTCTCTGTATCCAAATTGGCGGTAGAACCAGGAGCAACATTTAATGCTTCTTGTACCATGAAAGGTAAAGGAGGCTCATTAAGTAGTGCTTCTTCATCTAACAGTAATTTTAATAAGCAATCTTTAAGTACCAATAATGGTGCTGCAAAAGCTTCTTAAAAACACTGTTGTAAAAAAATAAGATTACTTGGAGGATAATAGCGTTTAGGGAACACCTAGTCTTACAAATGAAAATATACTATTGCCGCACTTTTTAGTGTGGCAATTTTTATTTTGCCTAATTTTACACCTTTAAAAATGAACTAAAGCTATGTCCGGATCTAAAAAGCCAGCTAAATATTGGTTAAGTCTTACCGGAATTGCAGTACAAATGGGGGTGCTTATTTTTTGCGGAGCAAAGACAGGAAATTGGTTAGACGAAAAATATGAAACCGCAAATAATAGCTATACCATTATACTTACCTTAGCCGCCGTAGCTATTTCCATGTACTTGGTAATACGACAAACTAAAAAATTAAACCCCTAATGTTAATCAAGAAATTAGGATCTTTTGCCCTGCTTTTATTAGCGGCACTTTCTTTTACAGCGCTTATGCATTATGCATTTATCTACGTAAGAGGGGCGGCTGTGCAAATAGATCACATGGTTTTAGGATATCTCCTTAACGCCGCAATGGCAATTGGAATATATTATGTGATGTTGCGTTTTGCAGAACAGAAAAGTAAGAATCTTGGCTTTTTCTTCTTATTTGGCAGTGTCCTAAAATTTATAATATATTTTCTAATTTTTGATCCTCTTTTTAAACAAGATGGAGGTCTTTCTGGAGTAGAATTTTTCACTTTTTTTATCCCTTATTTTGTTTGCTTACTCATAGAGACGATCGCCCTCGTTAAACTGCTTAAAGCCCTCGATGAATAGCAGCTTTTCGCGCTATTTTTTTGTCTTTAAAATAAAAGGCCAAATGCTTTTTTCTTTTTGCAAGAATAGCTTACATTTGCACCGATTTTTAGAGACCGATATTTTTTGAGCGATATGCAAAAAACAGTTCTTAATACACTCCTTTTAGTAGTAACCTTGTTTACTAGTACGCTAAGCTTTGGTAGCGAGCCAACGGCAAAAAATGGAGAAGGAGAAAAAGACCTTAAGACAGAAATTAAGGAGTACATAGATCATCACCTTTTAGATTCTCATGATTTTTCACTTTTTTCATATACGGATAAAGCGGGCGAAAAGCATCATGTAGGTTTCCCACTGCCTGTGATTTTATGGGATAATGGCCTAAAGGTATTCTCATCTTCTAAATTTCATCATGGAGAAACTGTTGCTGAGGTAGATGGAAGTTACTATGCCCTTCACCACAGTAAAATATACAAGACAGATAAAGCAGGTACTATTATTTATGATAAGAAACACCATGCTACGAATACAAAGCCTTTAGACCTCTCTATTACTAAAGGTGTAGTGATGATTTTTATTACCTGTGTGCTCATGTTTCTTTTATTTACAAGTCTTGCTAAATCATATGCTAAAAATGGGAGTATTCCTAAGGGAATAGGTCGCTTTTTTGAGCCCGTTGTACTGTATATTAGAGATGATATTGCCATTTCAAATATTGGTGAAAAACGATACAAAAAATACATGCCATTTTTGTTAACGGTATTTTTCTTTATCTGGTTTTTAAATATGTTTGGCCTTACGCCATTAGGCGTAAACGTGACAGGGAATATTGCGGTAACAACGGCATTAGCAGTGTTAACCTTTTTACTAACTAACCTTACCGGGACTAAGGATTACTGGAAACACCTTTTTGACCCTTTAGGAGATTCCATGCCTTGGTACGGAAAAATACTATTGTACATTATTTTAATTCCTATAGAAATATTAGGAATCTTTATTAAACCCTTCTCTTTATTAATTCGTTTGTATGCCAACATGCAGGCGGGGCATATTGTAGTAATGAGTTTAATTGGGTTGATGTTTATTTTCAAAAGTTGGATTGGAAGCCCCCTTTCCTTTGGTTTATCATTTGCCATTTCTCTTATAGAGATATTGGTAGCGCTTTTACAGGCTTATATTTTTACGATGCTTTCGGCCCTTTATTTTGGTTTTGCATCGGAAGAACACGAGCACGCAGAAGCACATTAATAAGAATGTTTAATTTTTAATATATATACTATGTCAATTCCAAGAATTGTAGGAGCAGGATTAATTGTAATAGGTGTAGGTGTGGGTATCGGTAAAATCGGTGGCCAAGCTATGGATGCTATTGCACGTCAGCCTGAAGCTTACGGAAAAATTCAAACAGCAATGCTTATTGCAGCTGCGCTTATTGAAGGTATTGGTTTCGCTGCGTTGTTCGCAACTACGGAAATCGAAGGATAAATTCCAAAAAACATACAGTAATAACGGTTGGTTATTACTGTATGTTTACATTAAAATTAAACGTATCTAATTTAAAGTATTATGGAGCAGTTAATAGAAGAATTTTCGTTAGGATTGTTTTTTTGGCAGTCGCTTTTATTTATCCTTTTGGTCATCCTTTTATGGAAGTTTGCATGGAAACCTATTTTAGGGGCGGTAAACGACCGTGAAGAAGGGATTAAAAATGCCCTAGCCGCTGCGGAAGAGGCAAAAAAGGAAATGCAGAACGTTACTGCAGATAGTGAAAAATTGTTGAAACAAGCTAGAGCAGAACGTGAAGCGATGCTTAAAGAAGCTCGTGAAATTAAAGATAAGATGGTTGCAGATGCAAAAGAGCAGGCTAAACTAGAAGGAGATAAAATGGCTAAGCAAGCACAAGCTACCATTGAAAGTGAAAAGAGAGCTGCCGTTGCCGACATTAAAAACCAAGTAGCTGGCCTTTCAGTTGAGATTGCGGAGAAAGTTATAAAAGAACAACTAGCCAACAAAGACAAGCAGTTAAAGTTGGTAGAAGATATGTTAGGCGATATTACCCTAAACTAGGAAACCTATGAATGAGTCCAGAGCAGCACATCGTTAT
>CAZWVO010000133.1:0-5961 GCA_964637535.1 uncultured Flavobacteriaceae bacterium | reverse complement strand
ATCAATAACTGCAAAAGTTTCTTCTAAGCCCGCTTTTTTTACAGATTCATCACTTTGTCTTAAATCCATAAAGGGATTGTTGGTACTTTCATTTGATGCTGCATTTTTGACGGTACCAAAAACCGTTTCTCCTTCAGGTGCTGCTGCCCTCGCTGTTCCAGAAAATGTGAATTCGTTAAGGACAATATTGCCCAGGTTAGCACTAGCTACAATCACTTCCCGTGTTTCAAATCCAAGAGAAGATACCACCAGAACAGGGTTTGCAGTTGTGGTGATCATAGAAAAGCTACCTTTAAAATCAGTTTGCACACTATTAGTGGTGTTTTTTTCAACAACGCTTGCTCTTACAATAGGAGCTCCAGAATTGGATAGCACACTACCTGTTGCACGTTGGTTTGTAGCTCTTACCTCGGGCTTATCATTGTATACCAAAATAAGGGTACCCCCTACCGTTACCCCAGCCTTATGTTGTATGCCAGGATTTTTATAGGCATGTAATGCAAAGGTTTGATTGGAAATAAAAAGCACATAATTAATTAAAAAGTTTTTATACAGCACTTTAAACACCTCTGCTTTGCAAATACGAATAACAGCATCTAAAGTTTCTTCATAAGATGCTGGTAAATCTTGCGCGTTAAAATCATAGGTGAGCATTGCTGCTGCTGCCAACTTTCCGGCATCGTCTAACCTAGTTGTAAGTTGGATAAGGTTTAGTTGTACCAGTCCGTCAGGTAAAACCTCATAAATCTTTTCCATATAATACATCAATCCATATGGTGTAGCAGCTAAACCTGCTTCATTAAGTGATCCGTCTGGGTTTTGAAAATTTCCTGAATTCAGAAAAGTGTTTAAACTCGTATATGGATCATTCTTCTGTGCTGGATAACTCGCATCAAATAGAGCCCCAAAGGTGTTTGTTTTAGTTCGATATGCTGGAAAGAAATCCCTAACAATTTGAGATGCCGGCACGTTCGTTGTAGGCGCTGGCACGCCCTTAGGTATAGGTAAATTGTAGAAAAACGCCATTATTTTTGCAATTGCACAACGTAACTCTGCAGCATGGGCATCGTATTGCGATTCGATATCTGCAAAATAACAATGTACTTCACCCAGGAGTGAAGGATCTCCTTGAAGAATTTCGGCTAGGCTATTCACATTTGTTAAAAGACTTTGTATTAGCGCAAAAACGTCTCCGTTCAGGGCAACAACATCTATAGGAAGGCGTTTCTCCCTTTTTATTTGATTTACCTGTGCTAAGGCATTCTTCCAGTTGAGACCAATATGCCCTTCTACTCTTAAAAAGTTAAAAGGTTCTAAATCGTAATCTAAAGGTGTATTATAATACGGGTCCGTAGTATAACTACTTGCGTCATATGACAAATTAGTATGCCCTTTTTCTAGCTTGGTTTTTTTAAAGTTCCAATTATTGTATAGCTCATTAGGTGCCCCATTAATGTCATAGTAGTAGGGAATTGCTTTATCTGATAATGGTATGCTACCATAGTTACTTGGCGTGATTTTAACTGTTTTTTCGCGCGATACTAAACCAACGGTACCTCTAGGTATGTTTACTTTTTGCACCAGTAAGACTAACTTTTTCAAGAGGAATTTTATACGCCCTTCGGAACCGCAATCACAAGAAAAAGCGGGTGACTGTATCCAATGATGTCTAAATTCATCGGGTTCAGATATGGCACAACCCAAGATAAGGTGTCTGGGAAAAAGCATTTCATTAGGACAACACAAGGATAGGCACTCATTACATAGTTCACGCAATTCTTCATACCCTAAAATGAGATCAGAAAAGAAATCGTAATAGTATTGCACGTTTAATAACTGTACTTCATTTATACTACCGTCAAAAAGAAAAGAAAAATTATTTCGTAATCCAGAGAAAGGATTGTTTGGAAATTCATCTTTAATATAGTACCCAAAAGAACTGTATGCAGCCCCCAAGGTTCTTTCCACAAGGAGTAAAAAGTTGCTATCGAGAATATTCAAAAAGTTTTCAAGAATTTTTGGGGAACTCAATAACATGGTAGAAGGCACATTGTACTTGGGCATTTTTAGCGCAGGCCATTCTATGCACGTCGGTTTGTGAAAAAATGTGCTATCTCCTTCACTGTAAACAAGATCATCCAAATGTGTCTTATCAATCAATAAGGGCCTATGCGTAACCTCCATGGTGCACCCCTTATCATCACAAGAATCTGGGTCGCAATTCTTATTGTCTACCCTAAGAAGTTCTACAAAAATAACTACTATTTTATTCCTTAGAAAAGTTGGTGTAATGCGTTTTCTATCATCATCTGCCCCATTATTATGCAACAAATTCAAAGGAAATTTTTGTACATCACCATCTAAAAAAGGGTCGTAAAACTCTTCCTGTTCCGCAGAAAAGGTATCGTTATAAAACGTATATGTGGTAGTAGGAAAGGGGACTAAATACCCTTTTGAAGTAACTCCAACACCCTCAGAGATTGTTAAAGCCGTACCAGAGGCATTTATACTAACCTCCATACCACACAGTATCCCTATTCCAATTAAGGTAGTTCTGGTTAGTCGTTGCTGCTCTTCCAAATATCCGAACATTTGGTTAAGACTTTTCTCTGTAAGCACCTGATCTGCTACAAATTTTGGATACCGATCTTCAATAATAGATTGCGCCATAAGATTGTATTTTAAATGATTGTGCTGTTTAACCGAACCCTGTTTTCGTCATCTCCGTCTTCACAGTCATGCAAGGTGGCCTGAGGGTAAACACTTTTTAAGTTTTTAAATATTGTTATTAATGCTACTAGTCTGTTATGTAATTCTTGTCTATCCGGTGATACTTTAGAAAGTGCTGTTAACCAACTGCAATAGTGCGTTTCAAATTCTTGTAACTGTGCTTCGGAAACCCAACAAATTTTTACACCAAGATGTGCAGGGGTTTCTAAACGAATGGTTTTCTCCGCAAACTTTCTAAAAGCAATACCGCTATTGGATACGCCTTGTTCTCCATTTAAAACCACGGTAATTCTAAACGAGTACGGATCCTCTTCTCCACATAAATTGCAGTCCTTATCTATACAAACCGGCAAGAAGGGATCTCCATCTGGAATTGCGGGTAAAGGAACATTTCTAGGTCGCAATAAAATATGCTCTACTACATGTATTTTTTCGCTTAAAAGCACTTTATCTATAAATGCTTCTATGGCCATTTTTGCTGCAATTGCATCGGCTTGTAATACAAAAGTATTAGGTGCATTGGCAATGACTTCATTATCAGCATTCTCTAACTGCACTGTAAACGCACCGTTGACAAGTAGTATTTTTAAATGTGTTTTTAAAGCAAGTTGGTCAATGGCCAACTGTACTGCTTCTTTTAATTGATTTCTTAAATCGTATTCTTGGTCTACATCTTCTAAAGCAGTGCCGCTCATTAGATGTGCTCCATTATTATCTTCTAGGCGCCAATTACCGTCCCATTTTCCATCGGCATTTCTGGTAACTTCGTAGCGTACAAAGGAATGTGCTCCGTTGAGTCCTAGTACTACCTTAATTCGCTCGCTCAATCCGGTTACATTATCAGGATGACAAACTTTAGTTTGGTCTTTATAATTAAAGGCTTTAGCCCTATTTGAAGAGATAACAGGAAACTTTTCTAAAAAATTTATCTTATCAAAGATGAGTTCTTCCTCGGCCTTTTCTTCAGAACCATAGGCTTGGTATAACATTAAGGCATAGTCACTAAAAGATTCTGCGAAACGTGCCAATAAATGATCTAAGAAGCAATTTCTTCGATCTAAAAACTGCCCTCTATCTTCGAGCAATTCATGAAAGCCACTTTCATCAATATCAACATAAAAATCAGATACTCCTTTAAACTCTGCTTCATTAAATAAACCTGCAAAGTAGGTTTTAGAGATAGTAGGGTTAATGGAGAGCACATCTTTAAAACGCTCTAGTTGTTCTAAAAACACAGCAAGGACATGTTCAAATACAAGCAGGTATGATTTTAATTGTTTTGCTTGTGCTTTTCTGGCCGGTGTAGCGGGTTCTTTTAAACCGTGTATACCTACTCCGTAGGTTTCTGGCAAATCATATTGCATTGGGTAGTGCCCATCATTTTCAATATAATTTCCTTCAGGAACTTGAAGATCATTGTCTGTTTGTACAACCTTATTTTGTTGTCTAATACCGCGCCAAAGTTGCAGCGTATCATGCAACTCATCTTGCAAGGGTAAAAAGGGTAAATCATCTTTAAAAACCAAAACTTTAGAGGCATGTATATATAGTCGTGGCTGATGCCCTTGTTGTATGTGTAATTCCCATGCTTGCGATTCTACCAATCTGCCTGCGTCATCATAACGGGTAAGTGCTATATTTTTTACGGCAAGAATACCATCAACATCCATCAAAATATTGATAATATCTGAAGTATAAATGGTTTTTCTTAAGTCAGAATTGTCCAATTCTTCATCCAAAATAAAACCATGATCTAGCTTGGGACCTTGAAAAATTTCTTCGGTGTACTTTCCATCAGAAAGCAATTCACTAAGCGTGTAAAACTTTACAACCGGATTAAGATATTCGGTAATTAGATAGTAAGCTTCTCCCAAAACGGCTTCAACATCTGCATCTGCACTCATTTCAATATCTGCGCAAAGTCCTATATCTACAATGGGTACTGTACTTATGTTACAGTAATCTTCGGCTAAATTTCTGTTAGCGTGTAACACTGTTTGTGCCTTTGCTACAGCTTCATCTGCCTTTTGAAGTTGATACAAGTATTGGCTAAAGGGTCCTGTTTGTGTAACATCATCAAAAATGGTTTTAATATCTTCATCTTCAATAACTTCCCTTCCCGTATCACTTTTAAACCAAATTTTAACCGGTAATTCTACCATATCTAGAACCACTGTACCTGCAGCTGTGGTTATACTATAGCTTACATCTACGCGAAGAGGATCGCGAAGCGCTTTACGAAAAACATCATCTGCTACATCCAAATGATAATTTGTTTGGGCAATGGTGATCTCGGAAATTGGCCCTTCTTTTAAAGCGCTCATTAAAGCGGCATTTAATTGCGCCTTATGGTAGGGGCTAAATCGTATTTCAGCTGTAGCTCTATGATTGCCGCCTTCAAAAGAAAATTGATAAAATATTTTACCACCATTTAAATCCCCATATTGAGAATCTACTTCCAGTTCCAATAAGGCATCCCAAAACCCCTTTATATGTATGGGGTGTTCTGTTTCCTCGTAGGTAAGCACACTATCCCTGCAATCTCCATAGATATCTGGGTGACATGGGCAAGGGGTGCATTGCATCCACGCGTTAGCAATTCCGGGTTGGTCTATAATAACTTTTCTCCAATCGTTATCGGTGAACGGACTATTGGTCAATATTTCTCTAGCCGTATAAAAACATTGATCATCCCACTTTACTTCCTGATCTGTTCTGTATGCCAAGAGGTCTTCAATTGAAAAACCAAGTTTAAAACCAACTTCTGTTTGCGCAAAACAAAGCAGCTCTAATAAGGTAATTCCTGGATCGTGAATGTTATAATCTGTCCAATAGGTACTCCCTAATTTTTCAATAAGTTCAATTCCTTTTTTACGGAGTGCGATATAATCTTCGCTCTCCCTAAAATCTGGATTTTTTAATATGGTAATATGTTCATTCATCTGTACAGTCTATCTCTAAAATTGCTTCGGGTTCGTTTAGTACAACCGTTAATTGGTGTTCTGTTGCAGGCACGGATACTAAGATTGATCTTCCTGTAGATGCTATGGCCTCTTCCACTTTGGTTACTGTACCGTTGGCCGTAATATGTATAAGTTCAAAATCTGTCAGGAAATCTACATAGGGTAGTTCTTCAATAAAATCGATAAGCACGGATTGATGAATACGGCCTCCAAAATTGAGATCTGTATCCGAAGAAAAGGCCCATGGACTAAGGAAATTCATAATATC
>CAZWVO010000132.1:0-5987 GCA_964637535.1 uncultured Flavobacteriaceae bacterium | reverse complement strand
GAACTGCGCTTTTGAATCATTATTGGTGGTGATACGGTTCGTTACGCAGAATGGTACATGCTCGATACAACTGTTCTACTGCAAATAAGCGTACCATTTGATGAGAAAAGGTCATCTGAGACATACTTAATTTTCCATTCGCTCTCTGGTACATACGATCACTAAAACCATAAGGGCCTCCAATAGTAAAAATAAGATGCTTTATGCCAGAATTCATTTTCTTTTGAAGAAAGTTAGCAAAGGCTACAGAACTGTATTCTTTTCCATTTTCGTCCAATAAGATAACGGTATCAGAAGATGATATCTTTTTTAAAAGGACTTCGCTCTCCTTTTCTTTTTGTTGTTCTTTAGAAAGATTTTTCACGTTTTTAATGTCTGGAATAAGCAGTAATTGAAACTTTACATAATGTTGTAAACGATTTTCATAAGTGCTGATAAGGGTTTGCAGTGGACCGCTATCCGTTTTTCCAATTGCTAAAAGTGTAATTTGCATATACAAAGGTAGATTTCAAAACGAACCCTAACAACTATTAGAAACAAATTCCATTTCGGAAACAGCTACTATTTCTTAAATTAGCAGTTTAAATCCCTTAAATGATTACAGAAGCACAGTTTCAAAAAGAACTAGAAGGAATAATTATTAACGCCATTAGAGAAGATGTAGGAGATGGTGATCATAGTTCCTTAGCGTGTATTCCTTCCGAAGCAAAGGGCAAAGCCAAACTTTTAGTAAAAGATGAAGGGACTATTGCAGGAATTGCATTTGCCAAAATGGTATTTTCTTATGTAGATAAGAACCTGAAGATAGAAACGCTCTTAAAAGACGGCGATACTGTTAAGCACGGCGATATTGCCTTTTACGTAAATGGAAGCTCCCAAAGTATTCTAAAAGCGGAACGCTTAGTGCTAAACGCCATGCAGCGCATGAGTGCAATAGCTACCAAAACTAGATTTTTTGTGGATTTACTTCAGGGTACAAATACTAAGATTCTTGATACTAGAAAAACTACTCCTGGCATACGTGCGCTAGAAAAGTGGGCGGTAAAAATAGGAGGTGGAGAGAATCATCGTTTTGCATTATATGATATGATTATGCTTAAGGATAATCATATTGATTTTGCTGGAGGGATTACCCAGGCAATAACAAAAACACAACAGTACTTAAAGGAAACCTCAAGGGATCTTAAAATTATTGTAGAAGCCAGAAATTTGAGTGAAGTAGAAGAAATATTGCAATCTGATGGGGTATACCGTATTCTTCTTGATAATTTTAATTATGAAGATACCAAAAAAGCAGTAGCTAGGATAGGTACACAATGTCTTACAGAATCTTCTGGTGGAATTAATGAAAAAACCATTCGCAACTACGCAGACTGTGGTGTAAATTATATTTCTTCTGGTGCGCTTACACACTCTGTATACAATATGGATCTAAGTCTTAAAGCGGTTTAGATGTCAGCAGAAATAGAAGGAAAACTAGCTAAAATACCAGTGATTAACTGGATCGTTAGCCTATTGAAAAAGGTGAGACTGCCTGCTTTTGAAGGGCTTTCTTTCTACGATTTATTAGAAATGTATATTCGTGGTATTGTGCAAGGCGCCTTGTCTTCTAGAGCAAGTGCCATTGCCTTTAGCCTTTTTATGGCTCTTTTTCCACTACTTATTTTTTTAGTTACATTGCTACCGTTCATTATACCCTATGTAAGCGTTGCTGCGGAAGATTTTGATGCGCAGTTTCTCCTGTTTCTAGAATCGTTTTTGCCCAATGCAACGGGGGATTATTTTGAAGAAATTTACCAACAAATAAAAAACAAGAAGCAAGGAAGTTTACTATCCTCTGCCTTTGTACTCTCCATATTTTTAATGGCCAATGGCGTAAACGCAATTTTTGGCGGGTTCGAGAATTCGTATCATGTTAGTCTTACTAGAAACTTTCTAAGACAATACCTATATGCCTTATTGGTTGGACTTATTTTATCCTTATTAATTTTAATAGGGGCAATAGGTTTTGGTTATTTTGAATTTTATGTGGTAGAGTATACTAGTGAATTGGCTGGAAAAACCTTAGGCTATGACGTGGATAAGGGAGATGATTTAGGGGTTAGAATTACTAGGATACTATTCTATGTTATCATGTCGTACCTTACTACCGCTATTCTCTATTATTTTGGAACGGCCGAGGGACGAAAGGCCAAGTTCTTTTCCGCAGGAGCCTTAATGACTACCTTATTATTTCTCCTAACCTCATATCTTTTTGGTATTTATGTGGAAAAATTTGCACGTTACAATGAATTGTATGGAGCCCTAGGAGGACTGTTAATTTTGATGGTTTTTATATGGCTCAATTCTAATATTTTACTTTTAGGATTTGAACTCAATGCAAGCCTTAACTCTTTAAGAAAAAAAACAAAAAAGAATGAATAGATGTACTGTTTTAGTTTTGTTTATGAGCCTTCTTTTTTGTACAGTGACCCACGGGCAGGATGTTTTTGGAAAATGGAAAACGATAGATGACAGAACGGGGAAACCTAAGGCAATTATAAATATCTACGAACATAAAGGATTGCTTTATGGGCGAGTGGTAAAGATTGTAGAAAAGGGAAAAGAGAATGCTACCTGTGTAAAATGCAAGGGAGATCGCAAAGATAAACCTGTAGTAGGAATGAAAATTATTGATGGTCTTAAAAAGAACAGCAGTGGTGAATGGAAAGGAAAAACCCTTTTTGATCCGGAACAGGCCATGACATTTAGATGTAAAATTTGGTTAAACCCCAAGAATAAAAATGAGCTTAAAGTTAGAGGATATCTTGCTTTTATATACCGTACGCAAACCTGGATAAGGGTAACAGAATAAAGTTATTGGAGTATGAAGCAGTATTTTGTCAATGTTGTCTTACCCATACCGTTAGAACGCCTTTTTACCTATAGCATTACGCAAGAAGAAGCAAAACATTTACAAAAGGGTACACGGGTAGCCGTTCCTTTTGGAAAATCTAAAATTTATACGGCATTAGTATATGAAATTCATAATCAGCCTCCTACGGTTTATGAAGCAAAGGCAATTCATCAGATTTTAGATGATGCACCGGTAGTACACCCAGTGCAATTACAGCATTGGGAATGGATCGCTTCCTACTATATGTGTACTTTAGGAGAAGTATTTAGGAGTGCAATTCCGAGTGCTTTCTTGTTAGAAAGTGAAACACTTATTTTAAAAAACCCCGCTACCGTCGTACAGGAAGAAGTGCTTACAGATGAAGAATTTTTGGTGTACGAAGCGTTGCAGCATCAGGCTGTGTTAAGGGTAAGGGAGGTTAGCGCTATTATAGAACGCAAAAACGTACTTCCCATTCTTCACAAGATGATGGCTCAACATATTATTCACCTTAAAGAAGAAGTGTATCAGCAATATAAACCCAAACTCGTACGCTACGTTGCTTTGGGTAAAACGCACACCTCCGAAGAGGCCTTAGAAATTTTATTAAATAACCTATCTAGAGCTCCAAAACAACGTCAAGTAGTCCTTACGCTGTTTCAATTACAAACAACGGAGGAATCTGTTAAAGTTGCGCAACTACAGGAAGAAAGTGGAGTGTCAACTGCCGTTATTAAAGCCTTAATAGCTAAGGGTGTTTTAGAAGAATATCACATTCAGACAGATAGGGTGCAGTTCCAAGAAAAGAGTACTACTACCCAAGAAATTACACTCAATGCATATCAAGAATCGGCAATACAAGATATACGACAGTGTTTTGAGAAGAAACAGGTAAGCTTGCTACACGGTGTTACCTCTTCTGGAAAAACAGAGGTGTATATAAAATTACTAGAACAATGTATTACATCTGGTAAACAAGCCTTGTACTTGCTCCCAGAGATTGCGCTTACCACACAGTTGATTACTAGGCTACAAAATTATTTTGGTGCTCAAGTGACAGTATATCATTCTAAATATAGTGTTCATGAACGTGTAGAGGCTTGGAATAATGTTTTAGCAAAAGAAAGCAAAGCACAAATTGTTATTGGAGCAAGGTCATCATTGTTTTTACCCTTTACTGCCTTAGGATTAGTAATTGTAGATGAGGAACATGAAGCCTCATTTAAACAATACGACCCAGCGCCAAGATATCATGCTAGAGATGCTGCCATTGTTTTGGCGCAATTGCACAAGGCTAATATTGTATTGGGATCTGCAACTCCTAGTATAGAAAGCATGTATAATGTAAAAAAAGGGAAATATGGCTATGCTCAAATTTTAAGAAGGTATGGTAATGTTTTAATGCCAGATATTGAGCTAGTAGATATTAAAGAGCAAACACGTAAGAAACGAATGAAAGGTCATTTTTCTGAAAGATTGCTCGCCGAAATTACCGAAACCTTAGCAGAAAAAGAACAAGTTATCTTATTTCAAAATAGAAGGGGGTATGCACCCATAGTAGAATGTACTACTTGCGGGCATACACCGCAGTGTACAAATTGCGATGTTAGTTTAACCTATCATCAGCATAAAAAGCAATTACGCTGCCACTACTGCGGGTATCATATGGCTTTGCAGTTAAGTTGTATGGCCTGTGGCAGCCCTACATTAGATACAAAAGGATTTGGTACGGAACAAATAGAACAGGAGCTACATAACTTATTTCCAGAAGCTAGAGTAGGGCGTATGGACCTAGACACAACAAGAGGGAAATATGCTTACGAAAAGCTGATTACTGCCTTTGAGCAGCACGAATTAGATATTTTAGTGGGAACCCAAATGCTTACTAAGGGTTTGGATTTTAGAAAGGTGAATCTTGTTGGTGTAATGAATGCAGATACCTTACTTAATTTTCCAGATTTTCGTGCGCATGAAAGAAGTTTTCAACTCCTTACTCAGGTAGCGGGTAGGGCAGGGCGCACCGCCAAAAGGGGTAAAGTTATTATACAAAGTTATAATCCGTATCATGCCATTTTAAAACAGGTTTCTACGGGAGATTATACCGAGATGTTTAAAGAACAATTGTATGATAGGGAACAATACAAATACCCACCACATAACAAAATCATTAAAATCACCTTTAAACATAAAGATTACAATACCTTAAATGAAGCTGCGGAATGGTTTTCAAAATCGCTTAGAAATGCTTTTGGAGCCCATGTTTTGGGTCCAGAATACCCTCCTGTTGCTAGAATACGGAATCAATATTTAAAACACACTTTAGTAAAGATCCCGGCTAAACAATCGCTATCTAAAATAAAAAATAGCATTAAGAGGATTGAAAAATCCTTTAATGCTATTTCCTTGTATCAACGTGTACGGGTAATCTACAATGTAGATTTTATCTAGACTTATACGTTACTTAACGCTTCGGCTAGTTCCGTCTTTTTATTTCTACTTAGCGGAATTTGTCTTCCACTAACTTCTACATTTTTACTATTGAATTTCTCTACCTTTTCTAAATTCACGATATATGATTTGTGAATTCTTAAAAACTTCTCTTGTGGGAGTTGTTTCTCAAAAGATTTCATGGTAGAAAGGATTACAATATTCGCTTCATCAGTAACTAATTTGATGTAGTCTCCTAAGGCTTCAATCCACTTGATATCGTTTAGGATTACTTTTCTTTTCTTCAGGTTACTTTTTACAAAGATGTGCTCTTCGTCTTCATTTACCCTATGCAGTTGTTCGTATTTGGCAACGGCTCTTTTAACAGATGCATCAAAACGCCCCATGGTAATAGGCTTGTGCAAATAATCCGTTACATCATAATCGAATGCCTTTAACGCATAGTCAGGTTTTCCTGTGATTAAAATCACTTGTGGACGATTTTCTAACGATTCTAATAAATCAAAACCGTTAATAATTGGCATTTCAACATCTAGAAAAATAAGATCAATTTCGTTGTTTTTGATGCCATTTTTCGCTTCAATCGCATTGCTGTACTCCGCTACTAAGGCTAGATTCGGGTGGTTGTTGACCAATTTCGCCACCGCCATCCTCTGCATAGAAG
>CAZWVO010000131.1:0-6016 GCA_964637535.1 uncultured Flavobacteriaceae bacterium | reverse complement strand
CTATAGTATTATGATTACGTTATTCCGTATCTAAAAGTAATGCGGTTTCATCTGAGTTTAATTCTAAATTTGCTTTAGCAATTTCCTTTACATTATCCTGTTTGACTGCTACGGAATCTTCTTGCATATTGTTGTACAATAGGGCAACAGCTACGAAGCAGGCGAAATAGATGAAACTTTTTACTTTTTGTGTCATGGTCTTGGGGGTTTTTAATTTCTACTCTAAAGTATGCATTAAAAAGAAAATTCCCACAATATTGTTGTGAAAAAGCCCTTTATTGAAGTAAAACGATATAAAATTGTGGTTTCGTATACGCAAATCATAGTTTTTGCATAAAAAAAGCACCGTATAAGTTGGTAATACGGTGCTTTTTTAGAATGTGAATAGTACTTACTTAGGATCTAAGATCATATCTATGCGTTCTATTGCATCTTGCAAATGATATCTACTCATACTATCAGAAGTTCTTCCAAGTGCCGCTCTAATACTTCTTTTAAGCGTATTAAGCTCTGCACGTGCTATAGATCTAACATCTGATTGACTTACATCTATTGAAGTCCGACTAGAGAACCTCCTAAAAGCTGCAGGAAGTGGTCTTTGCTCCGATGTCATTAAAAACTCTAGACGTTCAATATAGGCGCGCTGTAGATTTCTTCTATAGGTATCTATCTTACGTCCAGAAGAAAGTTCTTTCCAGATTCCTTGCCTAAGATCGCGCATCATGTTAATCATGGTATACGAATCGGAACCATTTAAGGCTTCGTTCTCAATCATACGTGCCAGACGGCCAAAGTCAAGAATATTATTTAAGGTTCTTACCTGAGTTCTTCTCAATCGATCTGTATTTCCAGCGTTTTCAATTCTACCCAAAATGTCGTTATCAATCATCCATTCTGGTGTGCTAAACAACTGCTCTTGAATAAATTTTAAACTATTCTTTTGATGCTGTTTAGCTACATGAGTATATACAGGACCTTCTTGGTCGAAGGTTTTGTAGTGCTCATAAACCCCACCTATATTGTTAGAAACATGTCCCATATATCTATTATACTGCCCTAAAACTTGGTTATACATGATTTCTAAATCATCATAATTTTTCCCGTCTTCGCCAGTCCATTTAATAAGATTGGGTATAATGCGCTTTAAGTTAGCAATACCATAGGTACTGGCCTTAATAGCGTCGTCTCCTAAATCTTCCGTCTGAGAACTTGGATCAATAACACCAAATTGTTGTCTTCCAAAACGGTATTTTGGATCTCCCGCGTGTTCTAAAATCCAGCCGTCCAATGTTTGTTTTTCATCTTCAGCAGTCTTATCTAAAATGGGTTTATATCCCCAGCGGATAGCGTGTTTGTCATAAATACCAATGTTAGGCATTAAGGCTACTCCTTTGTCTTCGGGCTGCGCAACATAGTTAAATCGTGCATAATCCATAATAGAGGGTGCAGTACCGTACTTTTTGGTGAAGGATGCAGAGCGTAAAGAATCTACAGGATAGGCTACACTACTTCCCATATTATGTGGTAATCCAAGGGTATGTCCTACCTCATGAGCAGATACAAACCGAATTAAACGCCCCATTACCTCATCTTTAAAAGCAACACCTTGGGCATCAGGATTGATAGCAGCAGTTTGTACAAAAAACCAATTACGTAGTAAGGTCATTACGTTATGATACCAGTTGATATCAGATTCTAAGATTTCACCACTACGAGGATCACTTACGTGAGGTCCATTTGCATTAGGAATAGGAGAGGCAAGATAACGTACTACAGAGTATCGTACATCTTCTGGCGACCATTCTGGATCTTCTTCTACCGTAGGAGGGTCTTTGGCAATAATAGCATTCTTAAAACCAGCTGCTTCAAAAGCAACCTGCCAATCTTCAACTCCCTGTTTAATATAGGGAACCCATTGTTTTGGAGTAGCACGATCTACGTAATAGACAATAGGCTTTTTAGGTTCTACTAGCTCTCCACGTTTGTACTTTTCTAGGTCTTCATCTTTTACCTCTAGTCTCCAACGGTCTAAATACCTAATGGTTTTACTTTCCTGGGCATCTAAACCGTAGTCTACCTGCCCTCTGGCAAACCAACCTACACGCTCATCAAAATAACGTCTTTTCATGGGGTTTTTTGGTAAAAGAATCATAGAGTTGTTAATCTCTATAGATATCGTTCCCAAACTTCCGTTAGAAGGAGGTTCTTTAGCATTATAGGTTTTTACATGTCTTGCCTCAATATTTAAAGGGTAACTTTTAATACCTTCAATATACCCTTTAGATTCATCTAAACGAGACACTTTATAGCGTGTTCGGAAACCACTTGGCATTCCTAATGCTTGCACATCTTTACTAAATAAATCATCTACTTGTATTACTGTAGCAGGACCTAAAGAATCTTTTTTAAAGGCTTTAATTTTGAAAGAATAAAGTACAGGTTCAAAATTAGAATTAACTACCGCCTCATGGACCGGGAGCGAATCTGCAGCTACAACACTATGAGAAACCACACGAAGCAATACTTTCTTGGGATGTTTTTCCCATCGCAGTACCTGAGTATTAATTTTTCCGCCACCAAAACCAATGCCCGAAGCCGTTTTAGCAATACGCGTTACCATCAACATCTCCTTATTAAATAGGGAGTCTGGAATTTCATAGAAGTGGTTATCATCCACTACATGTACATCAAATAAACCCTTGTCTGTCTTGGCTTTTTTGGTAATTACCTTGTTATAAGGTAGTATAGCCCCTTTTTTTGGTTTAGGAGCTGGTGCCGGTTGGGCTGTTTTCTTTTTTTTCTTCTTTTTTGAACTCTGTGCTTGTGTTGTAAAACAACAACCCAGTACTAAAAATGCCATTAGCATTTTAAGCGGTAGATTTTTAGTCATTTTCGAATGGTTTTTAATTTTTAATAGTCGCTCAAAGAACTGAAAAATAAACCAAATCAATTGTTAACAAAATCATAACTAACGACTGTAAGTATAAAGTGCGATAAATCCATAATAAATATCTGATAATCAATATTTTTAATTGAAAATAAAAACACCTAAGGCACCTCATTTTGAGATTTTTGTAACGAAAATCCTTATAATGAGTAATAACCTATTGTTTTTAAGGCGCCTTAACTGTAAATAGCAGAAGCTGAGCACTTAGGGTTAAGAAGCATCTATTTGGATCTATGTATGCAACTTGTTTATAGGGAAACAGTTTTTGAAGAATTAGCGTATACGCGTAATTTCTTCTGCAGATGTAGCTGGCATATGTTAAATATTTCTGAAGCTTGTAACATTTGTTTTATTGCATAGTCTTATTAGTATATTCATCAATTAACACATCATGGATCAAAAAATAAACAGCGCAATCAAAGTAGGGATGTTCGGTTTTTTTTATTCAAATCTCAAAAGAGAAAAGAGAAAGCCAAACGCGTACAATTCCTATTTTAATACTACTCAAAAGCCTGTTGAGGAAGCCTAACATATTGCATTTCAATAGTTAATATGTGCTTCATCCGTATACATTAAATTGCTGAATTAGTCAATTCAAAACCGTCATAATAGACGGTTTTGTTTTTTTAAAACAAGTGCGGAATAACAAATTGAAACAAGAGAATAAGTAAGCCTACAGCTATTATATTAAGCACAAAACCAACTCTTGCCATCTGGTGCACTTTAATATACCCACTTGCAAATACAATGGCGTTTGGTGGTGTAGCCATAGGTAACATAAAGGCGCAACTACTAGCCATAGTTATTGGAATAAGGAAATGTAATAAGGGTACTTCTAAACCAAGAGCAATACCCGCAATGACCGGAGCAAGTACAGTAATTAGGGCTACATTACTCATAAGCTCTGTCATAAATAGCATTAATACAATGAGTAAGGAAGCAGTAACCAAAATAGAGATGTTACTGGCTGCAATTGCATTTGCAATTAAATCTACAATACCACTAGCTTTCATGCCAGCGGCTAACGCCAGTCCTCCTCCAAAAAGAAGAAGTATGCCCCAAGATAGCTTTTGGGTATCTTTCCACTCTAGTATAAATGCTCCTTTTTTAAGGTTATACGGAAGCGCAAATAAGGCTATTGCTGCACCAACACTAATAACGGCATCTTTGAGGTCCAAATTAGGAAACCAATCGTTAATGAGCTGTCTAAAGATCCAAAGGCTAACAGTAATGGCAAAAATGACTAAAACCATTTTTTCTTTTCGCGATGTAGGGCCTAATTTTTCTAATTCTGTTGCAATAACATCGCTAGATGCCTTAAAACGAAGGTTGCGGTTGGGAAACAATTTGATAAGGACTAAATAGCTTATGGTAATCATGAGTATAGAAAACGGAAGTCCTATAACAATCCATTGCGCAAAGGTTATTTCAATATTATAGCTGTCTTCTAAAAACCCAACCATAACTACATTAGGCGGAGTGCCAATAATAGTGGCAATACCCCCTGCATTTGCAGAAAAAGCGATACCCAACATTACACTAAGCGCAAAATTTTGATCGTTTTTGGTAAACCCATCTTCATCATCAATTAACAAGGCTATTACAGACATGGCAATGGGAAGCATTACAACGGTACTAGCAGTATTACTAATCCACATACTTAAAGCGGCTGTTGCAATCATAAAACCAAGGATAACCTTATTGGGTGTTGTTCCGGTAAGTTTTATAATATTAAGTGCTATACGTTTATGCAGATTCACTTTTTCTAGTGCTAAGGCAAGCACAAACCCACCAAAGAACAGAAATACTACCCTACTTCCATAACTTGCTCCCACCTCATCTATATGTAAAACATCGAGCAAGTGAAAAAGGACTAAAGGAAGCAAGGCGGTAACCGATATAGATACGGCTTCTGTTACCCACCAAGTTACCATCCAAGCGGCAACAGCGATTACCGGATCTCCTTGTTCCGAGAGTAAAACAAAAGGTAAATTAAGAATGACAAAAAACAAAAGGGGACCCAGAAAAAGGCCAATTTTTCTACTGCTTTCCATGGAGCATATTTAATGCTTCTAAGCTATGCTTTTTCTGGTGGTTTTAAAAATTAAAAACGCACTACACCCAGTAAATTGAATACCCTTAGTCTTCCAAGGCACAAAATAAGGTTTCTCCTTCTTTAAATACCTTTGTAAGGCCGTGTTTGCCAAGTCCTTTAATACCCTTGTCCCAACCTTTGTTGCTAAGGCCTGCTGCTTCTTTTAGATTAGCCAAAGGCATTTGTTTTTCCTTTTTAAGGATCTCATAAATGGCTTTTTCATTATCGGTTAAATCCAATGCTTTTTTCTCTGGACGCATTTGCGGAAAGAAAAGCACCTCCTGTATGGAAGCATTGTTGGTCATAAACATGGTTAAACGGTCTATGCCTATTCCAATACCAGACGTAGGAGGCATACCGTATTCTAGGGCTCTTAAAAAATCATGGTCAATAAACATAGCTTCATCATCACCTTTCTCCGAGAGTTTAAGCTGATCTTCAAAACGTTCCCGTTGGTCTATAGGATCGTTTAATTCCGAATAGGCATTGGCCAATTCTTTACCATTTACCATTAATTCAAACCGCTCTGTTAGGCCTTCTTTACTGCGGTGTTTTTTGGTTAGCGGACTCATTTCAACAGGATAATCAATAATAAAAGTAGGTTGTATGTACAGATGTTCACACTTCTCCCCAAAGATTTCATCAATCATTTTACCAATACCCATGGTGTTATCTACTTCCAAACCTAACGCCTTTCCAGCAGCTCTAACTTCTTCCTCAGATTTCCCATATAAATCATAACCAGTATGTTCTTGTATGGCATCTAAAATTCCTACTCTCTGGTAGGGTGCTTTGTAGTCTATCATTTGGTCTCCAAAAGGAACTTGCGTGGTGCCATGAAGGTTTGTGGCAACCTGCTCTAATAACTTTTCTGTGGTATCCATCATCCAATGATAGTCTTTGTAGGCAGCATACATTTCCATGACGGTAAACTCGGGGTTATGCGTACGGTCCATACCTTCATTTCTAAAGTC
>CAZWVO010000130.1:0-6064 GCA_964637535.1 uncultured Flavobacteriaceae bacterium | reverse complement strand
ATATCTGTGAAAGGCGTTCTGGTATTGTCTATTAACATGTCCAGAATCTGGTGATCTATCTCGTCTAGTTTTACTTTACTCATCTTCAGTGATATTTTAGGCAAAAATAAAGAATTAAGAAATTAAATTTAAAGAAACTAAGTTTTTTTTAACAAAAATGTAATGATTTAGCAAAAACAGCTGATTTTTTTCAAATTTTAGCTATCATATCTGTTAAGGCTTTATTCGCTTTTAAAGCCTCTAAATCGTTATGATCAAGGCAGTTGTATACCTGATGTCCAAAATATCTGTCTAATTTTCCTTTTTGGGCCAGTACAGGGATAAAAACAATCTTGCCTTCTACTAATGTTTCCTCATAAAAGATACCTAACGCCATACCTTCATTAAGGGGCTCATGTAGTACATGGGCGTTCCTAATTATTATATCCATAAATTGTTTACTGTTTTCTGGGATTTCGAGGTAATGATCTTGTTTGTATTCGCCAATAGTGCCATTGGCAATTACGCTAATTGCCTCTTGTAATGCCATGAAGATATATACTCTTGTTTTTTCACGCTTGTAGTCTTCAGGAAAATGGCCTGCTTCAAACAATACGGTAGGTACTTGCTCCATTTGAAAGGCATCGCCAACGCAATTCGCATTAAAAGCATCATCATAACGCCCTATTTGACCAGGAATACTCTTTTGCAATTTTCTATTCATGGCTACAACGAGTTGCATACTTATACCCCTTGTTTTGGATACATTACGGTCTTTGTCATAAGCAGGGGCTAAAAACGATACTGTAGCCGGTTTAGGGGTATTTCCCACATTATACATGGTACGCTGATCGTGAAGGTTAAAACAAAAATGTGGTTTTGTGGTTTCAAAAACGCTTCTAAGCACTCTACTTTCGGGTTGACTAAGGTCTTGAGCGTCTCTATTTAAATCTATTTTATTAGCGTTACTTCTTGTATAGGCGGCAGCACCATCTGGGTTTAATATGGGAATAATATACAAGGTGCAACTTTGCAGTATGGAAGTACTCTGTGTTGTATCTCCCTCTAAATAATTAATAAGATCTAATACAGCTTTTGTTGTAGTAGCTTCGTTACCATGCATCTGCGACCACATTAAAATCCGAGTAGGGCCTGTACCCATGGTTATCATAGAAATTGGATGATCTAAGACGGATTTTCCTATTTCGTTTACGGTAACATGCCGCAATTCTTTGTTTAAAAATTGTGTAATATTTGAACCTACCACATAACGGCCTTGAACACTTAATTCCTTGTAATTTTGGTATGCTATTTCTGCCGACATCACGTTACTATTTCAGTTGCAAAAATAACAGCTTATTTAATAACAATTGTAATATTTTGTTACAATTGTATACAAGATACTGGCTTTAAATGGGCTTGTGAATAATACATTTGTAAACAAAAAATGAAATATTATATCATGGATTAAATTAAAAATACAAATAATTATAAATCAATATTTTAAATTATTTTAAATAAATTATAAGTTTAAGTTTAAAATGATTTTAACAGCATTATTATTTATTAAAAACCTCTTTTTTGTACCTTAGCCTTTCGTTTTAATGTTACAATGGTAAACACGCAGGATTTTATAGATCGCTTAGAGAAAATACTTGGTTATTACGAGCTTTCAGCTTCTTCATTTGCAGATCAAATTAAAGTACAACGGTCTAGCATATCCCATCTATTGAGCGGAAGAAATAAACCCAGTTTGGAATTTGTTTTGAAGGTGGTAAAAACATTCCCAGAAGTAAACTTGTATTGGTTATTAAATGGCAAGGGGTCCTTTCCATCAGAAACTAAAGCCACTCCCACCTCTCCTATAACTAATGAAGCTGTGCCATCAAAAAAGAAAATAAGTAAGATTGTTATTTTTTATGAGGATGGCAGCTTTGAACCCTACGAACCCAAGTAGTGCTTTTGATTCTTCCTTTTTATTTCTTTAATTTTGATATATGAAATATGTCTTTGCCTTGGTGCTTATTATTTTTCTTGGATCTTGCTATCAACCAGAACGCAATTGTACCGATTTTAAAGAAGGTGCCTTTACCTACACCACTATTATAAAAGGAAAAGAGGAGACCACTACTTTTGTGCGTTCAGACACGCTAGAAATAGCCACATTTGAAGGTAAGATAGATAGTGCCGCTGTACGGTGGATTAATGATTGCGAGTACGTTGTGAGAAATCTAAACCCCAAGAGCATGAGGGAGGAAAAAGCTATTCATATGAAAATATTGACTACAACAGATAATTCCTATACTTTTGAATTTGGCGTTGTGGGAAGCAGCGAAAAAGCTAAAGGAACCGCCATTAGAAAAACCAATTAAGTATGTTTGAAATTTTTGCAAGTCCAGATGCTTGGGTCGCTTTATTAACACTTACATTTTTAGAGATCGTCTTAGGAATAGATAATATTATTTTTATCTCTATTGCCGCAGGAAAACTAGAAAAGGCGCAGCGCAAGAAAGCTACAAACATTGGCCTTATTCTTGCCATGGTAATGCGAATAGTGCTTTTATTTGGCATTTCATTACTCACCTCAATGAAGAAACCCTTTTGGGTTTTTGACTGGGAATGGGCTAGCGGAGGAATAAGCGGACAGGCACTTATACTCTTTGCGGGAGGACTCTTCTTGTTATACAAAAGTACCAAAGAGATTCATGAGAAGATTGAAGACCGAGGGCACGATGAGCGCGAGGTTAAAAATCATAGATCCAATACCCTTACAAAGGCTATCATACAAATTACCATCATTAACATTGTCTTTTCTTTTGATTCTATTTTAACCGCAATAGGAATGACAAATGGGATTTCTCCAAATCCTAATGACGCTCTAATTCTAATGATTGTAGCTGTAGTGATTTCTGTAATTATTATGATGCTTTTCGCCAACCCTGTTGGCGAGTTTGTAAACAAACATCCTTCTATACAAGTACTTGGCTTGTCTTTCCTGATTTTAATAGGCTTTATGCTAATTGCAGAAGCTGCCCATTTAGCTCATTTAGTAGTATTTACTAACGAAGTAGGAACGATACCAAAAGGATACTTGTATTTTACCATAGCATTCTCATTAATGGTAGAGTTCTTTGACCTTCGGATGAAGAAGAACAAAAAAGGAATTCCAAAAGAAGCTTCAGAAGAATAATTTATTGCTAGTTTGGACGACTAAAAGCCGCTTCGGGATTTTTCTCTTTTTGATTTTTAAACAAACGTTGTTGTTGTTTTACCGTAAGCGTACTCCCATCTGGACTCCATCCTGGAGGCCCAAAGATGTACATTAAGGCATGCGAAAACTTTTTTGCCTTTTTAACATCGTTATAGATATCTTTAAACTCGTGAGTAAGGATAACCACTGGATTATAGGAGTCAGGAGCATGTATTACACCATACTTAACATCAATATCATCGTCTAACTCTTTCCATGTTCCAAACAGTTTGTCAAAAATATTTAAAAAGCCCCCATGGTTTTTATCTAAATACTCCACATTTTGGGCATGGTGTACCTGATGCATGGTATGCGTATTGAATATCTTTTCAATAAAACCCATCTTAGGCACGTACACTGAGTGTAACTGAAATTGCCATAGTGCTTCAATACCTAAACAAACTACCACCATTTCAGGAGGAAAGCCTATAGCCGGCATCCACATATAAAAGAGCGGTTTGTATAAAATAGTAAACCATCCATTACGCACTGCGGTTCCTAGGTTAAAATTATCTGAGGAATGATGCACAATGTGCGCTGCCCACAAAATTCGTATTTCATGATTTGCTCTATGAAACCAATAGTAAGTGAAATCATCGGCTAATTGACATAGCAACCAAATATACCAGACATATCCAAAGGAGGTGTACCCTAATATATTTTCACGCACGCCTGCTGCACCAATTGGGTTGCACAATTCATATACATATTCAAAAATAACAATAGCAGAAACCACTTTTATCAGTGGCGCAATAATAGCAGAGCCTAATCCCATAAAACCGCTGGCAAACAAATCCTTCCAATGGTAAAGATCCTTATGATCATGGGTTTTACTGTAGGTTAACTCCAATAAAATAAAGGCGATAAAACAAGGTACGCCGTAAACAAGTGGGTTAGTGAAATCCATTAAATTTTAAAATTTTGTTAAAGATACTCATATTGGATATGGAAGCAAGCCTTGTTTAATTATTAGTATTGATATTGATATAAGTACAAATAATTGTTAAACACAAATGCAACTGTTTAAGCTGTTTAAGTCACAATAGATACAACTGGGGTTAATGAAAAAAAACAAAAATGCTTAGAAAAGGGTGGGTTGTACATCATCATTTCCGTCAACATCTTTATCTTCTGTTTCTTTTTTTTCTGGAATACTACCTAGGGCTTCCTCATCTACAACTTCTATTTCAGTAGTTTCTTTTTGAATAGGCTCTTCGTAAGGAAGAGGCGTTAAAGCGTTAATGTTTTTCACTTTTTCGGCGGTCAATTGATTTCCTAAAGCTTTTATTCCCTTTACAGCTATAAAATCTTCTAAATCAACAGTTTGATTAGCCTTAGCTTCTTTGCCTCTTGGCTTGTAATACTCCACTTCTGCCACAGGCCTCCAATCTGTGGATACCAGTTCTAAAACCGACTTTGCATGCTCCGAAATAAAGACCTCTTCCCTATCCTCCTGTTCAATAATAAAGCGTTTAACATAATACCGTTCTTTTTCACCTTCGTAATAGATTGCAGATATTGGCTTTTTTGGATTCCATTTTTCTAGTACAATCATATCATCATCAAAACGCATTGTCAGTTCTGGTATAGCCGTTTTTATCACCCCTTTCTGGTTAGCTATAAGCAAGCGGTCTTCACTAGTAAATTCTCCTAAGAAATCCCCCCTATCATCCACATTAAGTCGCTGCACCGTATCATCAAACCATATTTTTCTAGGCTTTAAAGTAGATAAGCCTTTTTCTTTTAGCTCTATACGCTTAACCGCATATTTGGTCACAATATTTCCTTTGCTAGCTCTACCCTTAATAAGCACATCAGCAAAATCGATATCCCATTTTAGTTTTTTAATACTTCCCGCTTGTCTAAGCATTATGGTAATAACTTCTGCCTCTCCGTTAGGGTTGGCAGAAAAATACAGTACATCAGAACTAGAACGACCCGCAGTAAGATCGTACGGTTTATCTCTTGTGATACTAGTTACATTGAAACGTTTGATGTAACTAGGACCTCCTCTTCCATCTTTATACACCATATTGTAGGTAGTACGTTTGTCTTTCTTTTTAAAAACTGCGACGTGAATAATATTTTTACCAATAAAAGTCTTGCTGTCTACTTTAGTGATCATCATTTTACCTTCTTTGGTGAACACTATAATATCATCAATGTCACTACAATCGGTAATGTACTCATCGCGCTTTAAGGAAGTTCCTATAAAACCTTCTTCCCTATTAACATACAGTTTGGTGTTCCTAATGATAACCTTAGTAGCCTCAATATCATCAAATATTCTAATCTCCGACTTACGCTCCCTACCCTTTCCATACTTGCGTTTTAACTCCTTAAAATACGTAATAGCAAAATCAATTAGGTTAGCCAGATGATGTTTCACCTCAGCTATTTTCTCATCTAAGCTTTCTATGTTCTGTTGCGCTTTGTCTAAATCAAACTTAGATATCCGCTTTATGCGTATCTCGGTAAGTCGTGCAATATCTTCTGTAGTAACAGCACGTTTTAAGTGTTTGGTATGCGGTTTTAACCCTTTATCTATAGCGCTAATTACACCGTCCCAAGTTTCTTCTTCTTCAATATCTCGGTATATTCTATTTTCAATAAAAATACGCTCAAGAGAAGCAAAGTGCCACTGTTCTTCCAACTCCGCCAGCTGAATTTCTAACTCTTGCTTTAGCAATTCAACAGTATAGTCTGTAGATCGCTTTAACATTTCTGACACACCAATAAATATTGGTTTGTTGTCTTCTATAATGCAACTTAGCGGGGATATAGAAGATTCGCAAGCCGTAAACGCATAGAGCGCATCTATGGTTTTGTCTGGGG
>CAZWVO010000129.1:0-6064 GCA_964637535.1 uncultured Flavobacteriaceae bacterium | reverse complement strand
TTTTAGCTTCTTTTTAGGTTGTACACCAGAACCTAAAAACACTATGTATGAATTGATAACTAAAACAATCCCTATGAATCACTTTTTAAGACTAAAACATTTTTTACTTATTGCCGTAATCACCTCCCTTACATTCTCCTGTGACGTTGGAGATGATACCCCTATTACATCAGAAAATATTGTGGCTGTGGCCCAAAATGCTAATCTTAGCTCCTTAGTAAGTGCCTTGGATAGCGCCAACCTTACCGCAGTGCTGGAAACTAATGGTCCGTTTACCGTACTTGCTCCATCTAATGCTGCTTTTGACACTTTTCTATCGGCTAACGGTTTTAGTTCCTTAGATGAGGTTCCTGTTGAACTGCTTACCGAAGTACTTTTAAACCATGTGCTTTCTGGCAGTATAACTTCTTCTACACTTACGGGTCTAGGAGTTGGATACGCTACAACCTTAGCAACAACTCCTGCAAGTTCAACCGGTGTTAGCATTTATTTTGATACTAGCTCTGGGGTACGCTTTAATAATCAATCTAGTGTTACCCAAGCAGATATACCTGCCAGTAATGGTATTGTACACATTGTAGATACTGTAATTGATTTGCCCACGGTTGTAACTTTTGTAACGGCGGATGAGCGCTTTTCCGCTTTGGCAGGGGCATTAACTGCCCCAGGGCAACCTAATTTTTTAAGCACCTTAAGCACACCAAATGAAACTGCACCTGCGCCTTTTACCATATTTGCTCCATCTAATGACGCATTTAACGCCCTAGCGGAAGTACCTACTGGAGATCTACTTACTGCAGTTCTAGAGCATCATGTGATTGCTGGAAATAACATTGTAGCTTCTCAAATTGAAGATGAATCTATATCACCTCCCACTCTAGAAGGTGATTTATTGAGTTTCAATGTTCTTGGTAGCATTATTACTATTACCGATGGCACTGGAAATGCAAATGCAAATGTTGTAGGCGCTAATATACAGGCTGTTAATGGGGTAATCCATGTCATAGATGACGTACTCATTCCCAATACAACCAATTAGCATATCGTCATATAATAAAAAATATAAAGCTGCCTTATCGGGCAGCTTTTTTTAATGTTTTCTACTTCTTTTTTGTTTCTGAACTATCGAAAAAAAGAAGTTCAAAAAAGAACGCCACAAAACTAGAACAGTTAGCATACAAAAACAGATCCTTTACAACTATTATTTCACTGCAACAGAAGAAATTAGCATATTTGAGTATCCCAAATCTTACCAGACTAAATCCAACACCATATAAAACCCATACTTTTAAAGGTATGGGTTTTATTTTTAACTCTTATTTTTTACCTGCTTTTTTCTGGGCTTCCGCCTGTTCCATCATCTCGCGCATCTTACGTTGAAATTTATTTTCTTTCTTAGGCTTCTTTTTATTCTCTTGTATTTGCGCATGAATTTTGTCTTCATTTAAAATGAACTTCTTAATAGCCAACATAATAAAGATGGTAATTAGGTTAGAAATAAAGTAGTACAAACTTAAACCACTCGCATAGTTGTTAAAAAACACCAACATAAGTAGCGGAGAGAGATACATGATAAATTTCATATTAGGCATTCCAGGCTGGGTTTGCATATTTTGCCCTGTAGTCATCATCATATAAAAGAAAATTGCGATAGAGGCTAGAATTGGAAAAAGACTAATATGATCTCCATAAAAGGGAATTTCAAAAGGCAAATTGGCTACAGTATCATAGGAAGATAAATCTTCCGCCCATAAAAAAGATTTTTGTCGCATAGCAAAAGAGGTAGGGAAGAACATAAATAAGGCATAAAAAATAGGGAGTTGAATTACAGCGGGTATACAGCCACTCATAGGACTTACTCCAGCTTTATTATACAGCTTCATAGTCTCTTGCTGCTTCTTCATAGCATTATCTTTATACTTTTCTCCTAAGGCTGTAATCTCTGGTTTCAACACCTTCATCTTAGCCTGAGACAAATACGATTTGTACGTCACTGGAGACATGAGCAACCGTACTAGAATAGTCATTACTATAATGGCAATACCATGTGGCAAGAAGGAGATAAGAAAACCGTAAAAAGGCGTAAAAATATAACGACTTATCCACCCAAAAATACCCCATCCAAAAGGAATCGAATCTGCTAATCCCAGTTCTTTATATTCCCCTAAGGTTTTTTCATCTGTAGGCCCATAGTACCAATGCATATTATACGAAAGTTCTCCACCTTGTATTTCTAACGGTGCCTCTGTATAATATTCTTTGGTAAAGGTCTTATCTGTATTTTCATCACTAACCAAGTTTACAGAAGTAAGTTTAGCCGACTTAAAGTGGGTATTAGTGGCTAAAATGCTACTAAAGAAATGTTGCCGATAGGAAAGCCATTTAACATCTTCTTCGGTTTCCTCATCATCACTTCCTTCAGACAATTTGCTTATTTTGTCATCGTCATGATTATAGGTAAGCCGGGTATATCGGTTTTCGTAGTCTATACTTTTTCCATGACGGATACCTTTTTGCTTCCATTGTAAGGTTACAGGCTGACTACCATTAATAATGCCATTTAAACCTTGAGAACGTATCGTAAAATCTATTAAAAATTCTTTAGGTTTTACCTCATAACGGTATTCTAAAAACTTATCAGCACCCACTTTAGCTTTTAAAGAAAGTACCTCATTATCGCCATTTGATGAGCGAGAAGGTTCAAAATATAAATCTTTAGTATTCAGTACACGGTTGTCTGCGGTAGAAAAATTGAGTCCAAAAGACGCATTCCCATCTTTGACCAAATACACTGGCACAGAATCATAGGTCACAAAATTTTTCATCTTCGCTTCTACAATCTGCCCACCCTTATTACTTATGGTCAGCTGTACTACATCATTTTCTAAAACCGTTGTTGCATCTGAGGCTTGGGTATATCCAAAGGCGCCTATTTTACTTTTATAATCTGCAACCGCCGTAGAATCTTGTAAGTTAACTACCGCTGGTTTAGTTGCTACTTCTTCCTTAGGTTTTTCTTGCTCCTTTTCTTCTACCTTAAGCTGTTCTTGCTTTTCCTTTTCCGCCGCTACTTCTTCTGGACTAGGTTGGTTTTGGTAAAACATAAAAATAAGAATCCCAAAAATCAGCACGAAACCAATTATGGAATTAAAATCTATCTTCTTTTCTTCCATGTATTCTTGTTCTTTACATAGCCTACAAAGTACTCACTACCGTACTTAAACTATGGTTTTTTTTTTAAAAATTGAACCTACAGCGGATAGCTCGCAGGTATTTTGCTTAGTTTGTCTTTCAACTAGCAAATATATGTCCAATTGTACGCTTTATGCCAAACTGGCATTAGTTTGTTGTTTTTTGTGCTGAAGAACCGCTTTTACAAAGCCAACAAAGAGTGGATGCGGATTATCTACAGTACTTTTGTATTCTGGATGGTACTGTACTCCTATAAACCAAGGATGGGTGGGTAATTCTATAATTTCTACCAAACCGGTATCCGTGTTTACTCCAGAAGTGACTAAACCTGCCTCTTCCAATTGTGCTTTATAGGTGTTGTTAAATTCGTATCTATGTCTGTGTCTTTCAGAAATGGTGGCCTGGCCTGTATATATTTTTTGCACTAATGTGCCAGGTACTAATTCACAACTCCAAGCTCCCAAACGCATGGTACCTCCTTTATTAGTAACCGTTTTTTGTTCTTCCATTAAATCGATAACAGGATACGGCGTAGACTCATTCATCTCCGTAGAATTGGCATCTTTATAACCCAGAACATTTCTGGCGTACTCTATAACTGCCATCTGCATACCAAGACATATCCCTAGAAAAGGGATGCCATTTTCTCTAGCAAAGCGAACCGCATTTATTTTTCCTTCAATACCACGTTCTCCAAAACCAGGGGCTACCAAAATACCATCAATGCCCTTCATTTTGTCTTTAAAATTAGCAGCAGTAATATGTTCAGAGTGGATTGATTTTACATTTACTTTTACCTCGTTTATAGCTCCAGCATGGATAAACGATTCTAAAATTGATTTATACGAATCTTGCAGCTCCACATACTTTCCAATAAGGCCTACAGTAACTTCGTTCTTTGGATGTTTATGCCTATCTAAAAATTCATTCCATTGTATTAAATCGGGTTTAACATTGTCTGCCAAGCTTAGTTTTTTAAGGGCTACTGTATCTAAACCTTCTTCTTGCATTAAAACGGGAACGTCGTAAATTGTAGAGGCATCTATTGATTGTATTACAGCCTCTTGTCTAACATTACAGAAAAGCGCAAGTTTCTTCTTAATCTCTTCAGAAATATGGTGTTCTGTTCTACACACCAAAATATCTGCTTTAATACCACTTTCCATTAAGGTCTTAACGGAATGCTGTGTAGGTTTTGTCTTTAACTCGCCGGCTGCAGATAAATAAGGTACTAGCGTTAGATGTATTACAATACCATTGTTTTCACCCAACTCCCATAGTAATTGACGCACCGCCTCAATATAGGGTAAAGACTCTATATCCCCTACGGTACCTCCTATTTCGGTAATTACAATATCGTATTCGCCACTATTCCCTAGCTTTTGGATACGTTCTTTAATCTCATTAGTTATATGAGGTACTACCTGTACGGTTTTTCCAAGAAATTCTCCCCTACGTTCCTTCTCTATAACACTCTGGTATATTCTACCCGTAGTAACATTATTTGCCTGAGAGGTCTTTACGTTAAGAAAACGCTCATAGTGCCCCAAGTCCAAATCAGTTTCTGCACCATCATCCGTAACATAGCATTCTCCGTGCTCATAGGGATTTAATGTTCCTGGATCTACGTTGATATAAGGATCTAATTTTTGAATGGTGGTCTTGTAACCTCGAGCCTGTAAAAGTTTGGCAAGAGAGGCCGCGATGATACCTTTACCAAGAGAAGAGGTAACCCCGCCGGTTACAAAAATATATTTGGTGTCTGCCATGTAGCGTTCGATTGGATTCGTAACGCAGGCAAAAATACAAATTGCTAGCACAAATCACAGGGAATCTGGTGGAAAATCTTTTTGAATTCTTCGGATTAAATGCTCTAGTCCATTAACCTTTATGGTTAAGGTAGTTTGCAGTAATTGTCCCAGCTTGCCATCTGGGAATCCTTTTTGCTGAAACCAATTTAAATAGGGTTCCGGTAAATCTATTAAATAGCGTCCTTTATGCTTCCCAAAAGGCATTTTATAATGTGCCAAAGCTAGGAGTTGTGTTTTATCGGGTTTCAGTTCCATTTCTTAAAACTAAAAAAATTATATTTATAAAATTTTAAAAACCTGTTACAATGAAAAGACGCACTTTTATTGGAACTACAGCATCTGCTTCTCTTGGAATCTTAGCATGCAAACCTGCTGGCCCTTCTAGCTTGGCCTCTTCAGTGAGGCAAGATACGCGGATGGAGTTGAAAAATAATATAAAACATAGCGTTTGTTATTGGCCCTTTAACAGTATTCCCCTGGAGGAGTTTTTACTAACCCTACAAACCTTGGGCATTAAAGCTATAGACCTCACCGGACCCGAAGATTGGCCGCTGTTAAAAAAATACAATATTCATTGTTCTATGTGCTGGGGAGCAGAAATAAGTCTTACGGAAGGGTGGAATGATCCAAAATATCACCCAACGCTAATAAAAAATTATACAGAAATGATTCCAAAGGTTGCCGCAGCAGGCTATACCAACCTCATCTGTTTTAGTGGTAACCGTAGAGGAATGGATGACACCATTGGAATGGAAAACTGCGTAACGGGCTTACAACAGATTTTGCCCTTAGCAGAGAAGCATGGGGTGGTATTACAGATGGAACTCTTTAACCAAATAGACCATACAGATTATATGTGCGATAGCTCCGTTTGGGGGGTAGCCCTTTGTAAAAAACTAGGTTCCGATAATTTTAAACTGCTTTATGATATTTACCATATGCAAATACAGGAAGGAGATATTATTAGAAGCATACAACAACATCACGCCTATTTTGGACACTACCATACGGCTGGAGTTCCGGGAAGGCATGAAATTGATGATAGTCAAGAACTCTATTAC
>CAZWVO010000128.1:0-6077 GCA_964637535.1 uncultured Flavobacteriaceae bacterium | reverse complement strand
GGCAAGAACGATTAACTGTTATAGCGGAAGCTTTAGGAAAACAAACAGATGTCTGCACCCTAAATTTTGACGTACGCAGTAAGGAAGCTGTTGAAACTGCCTTACAGTCCTTGCCCAATACGTTTTTACCTATTGACATTTTGGTTAATAACGCAGGTAACGCCCATGGGTTAGATACTATAGATGAAGGGAGTTTAGATGATTGGGATGCCATGTTAGACATTAACGTAAAAGGATTGTTGTATGTTTCTAAAGCAATTATACCTCAAATGGTAGAAAGACAGGCTGGCCATATCATTAATATTGGATCTACGGCAGGGAAGGAAGTATACCCCAAAGGCAATGTATATTGTGCCAGCAAACATGCGGTAGATGCCATAAATCAGGGAATGCGATTAGATTTAAATGCGCATGGAATACGAGTAGGGGCTGTAAATCCAGGCTTAGTAGAAACCGAGTTTAGCGATGTTCGATTTAAAGGTGATGCACAACGTGCCAAAACTGTATACCAAGGGTTTAAGGCGCTAGAAGCCAAGGATATTGCAGATGTTATACACTTTGTAGTAACGCGTCCTTATCATGTTAATATTGCAGATTTAGTAGTAATGCCAACAGCGCAGGCAAGCAGTACCATAGTGAATAGAACAGAATGATTAATAAACGTCTTCTGGTAAAGAACCTGCTAGCGCATAACGATGAGAATAGCTTTTATGACAAGAAGCGTTTTATCGATATTGGGCGTAAAGAAGGCAAAGCTAAATTTTTAAAACACGTTTGCGCGCTAGCCAATAGCAATCCCAAAAACCACTCTTTTATAGTTATTGGGGTAGAGGATGAAGACAATGAAATTATTGGTGTAGATTTCTTTGACGATAGTAAGATTCAAAACCTAGTTAATGCCTATTTAGATAACCCTCCCTTAATAGCATACGAAAACATTCCGTTTCCGCATCTTCCCGAGGGCAAGGTAGTAGGTTTGGTAACCATTACCTCTAACGGAAAGGTATGTGCTTTGCGCAAAAATATTTGGAAGTATTATGGGGGAGCTGTTTTTTTTAGAGAGGGGAGTATTAGCCTGCCCAAAGCGTATGATATTGAACTTAAAGATATTAATGCAGAGAAGGTTGCTAATATTGAGCTTCACGCTAGAAACAATATAGAACTTACCTTAGACGGAGTAATCGATTTTATAAATCATAGGCATAAAGACCTGTCCAGTCACTATAAAGTTTTTAAAGAACAATTTGTGGTTTGCTGGGCAGGAAACCAGAAGAAAGTAAAAAATGCAACCTATTACTCCAGGGTAGATATAGAATTAATTAATGAGCAAGTAAAATTGTTTTACTCTGCCTTAGATGAGGTAACTATTGCCTATGACGAACATTCTTTTACTACGATAGAGTATGTGCAATTGGGTTTAGGTGCTAAACAACAATATTTTCCCTTGGAAAAGGTGGTTCTTACCTTTTCAGAAAATGGCACCTATCATATTCAAAGTGATTTAATTTTTGAACCTCCTCAATATGATAAGAAGACGTTGCATCATATCTTAAATTCTAACAATGCCTTGCTAGAAAAGATAGAGAAGAAGATGAAGCTAAATCAAACAGAAAAAAATGACTTAAAACATCTTCCAGACACCTATTTAATATGTTATTTAAACGAATTTGAAGAAGCTAAGGATCAAATGGAGCGCGCTCGTGGTTTGTTAAGAGAGCACGATGAAAATAGTTACCAAACCCTTAAAGAATCGCTAAGAATTCTTAGAAAAGTAAAGTACAATTAGGATCCAAAAACTACTGTGATTGATTATGAGCCTACTATGACTAAAAGGGGTATAAAGATCGATTGCCGGATCATATTGGCTTTTTCATGATAATGAAAGGTTTTTATGTAGGATTTAGCCAAACAATTCCAAAAAAATGACCGTAGTATGCTCCAAAAAAGGTTTGTGGTATCTTATAGAAATACGTACCTTATTACCAAATTTAAAAACACTAAATAATGGGCTTATTTGATGAAATAAAGAAAAAACTCAGTCACGAGTTTATTGATATTGTTGAATGGTTAGGAAGTACAGATGATACCATAGTTCATAGGTTTGAACGGTATCAAAATGAAATAAAAAATGGGGCTAAACTTGTTGTTCGTGAAGGGCAAACAGCAGTTTTCATTAACGAAGGGCAACTTGCCGACGTTTTTAAACCGGGCACCTATACCTTAGATACTAAAAACCTTCCTATTCTTACAACCTTAAAAGGTTGGAAATACGGTTTTAACAGTCCATTTAAAGCAGAAATATACTTTGTAAACACACGGTTGTTTACAGATGAAAAGTGGGGAACTAAGAACCCATTTATTTTAAGTGATGAGCGTTTTGGTTTGGTAGAAATTAGAGCGTTTGGAACCTATAGTTTCCGTATTTCGGATCCGGGAAAATTTGTTGTTGATGTAGTGGGTACAGATGGAAATTTTACGAACTATGAGGTTAATGAACACCTTAAAAGTCTTATTGTTACGCGTTTTACAGATACTGTTGGTGAAGCCAATTTACCTATAGAATTGTACGCGGCCAACACTACTGAGTTGTCAGAGACCTGCCAAGAAGTAATGCAACCCGAGTTTGGGCGTGTGGGAATAGAACTAGAAAAGTTCTACATAGAGAATGTTTCTATGCCCGAAGAACTTAAGAAGGAAATTTTTGAGTACAGTAGGTTAGACAAGCTTGATATGACCAAACTGGCCCAGTTTAAAGCAGCAAAAGCTATGGAGGCTGCGGCCAAGAATGAAGGAGGTACTGCAGGTGCTGGCATGGGCATGGGCATGGGCTTTGTATTGGCGCAACAAATGGGAGGAATGCTTAATCCACAAGCGGGTCAACAACCCGTTGGGCAAGCTTCTCAGGCAACTACTCCACCACCAATGCCTACACAATTAATGTATCATTATGCTGTAAATGGACAACAGCTAGGCCCAGTGTCTTTTGACCGACTTAAAGAGTTGTTTGCCAACAGAACGGTAAACAAAGATTCTTTGGTTTGGAAACAAGGAATGTCTGCATGGGCAAGCCTTAAAGATGTTGAAGAGTTAAAGGGGTTTTTAGGAGGTAGTACGCCTCCTCCGTTACCGTCCGCATAGTTAAGAATACAAAAAACGCTATTAACCAGCTAATGATCAATTCAAATTAGCACCCTGTTAAAGAAGGGTACTATCAGCTATGGAAGAAGTTAAAGCAGTTAAATCTGAGCAAAAAAAACCCTGTGCCAATTGCGGTGCTGAGCTTAAATTTAAGCCTGGATCGCATCAGCTCAAATGCCATTATTGTGGCTACGAAGAGTTTATAGAACAAACTAAAAGTAGTTTTGAGGAATTGGAACTCCAACACTATCTGAAGGTGGTAGGAGACAATGCATATACAGACACCATAGATCTTTTACTTTGTAAAAACTGTGGTGCCAACCAACATGTAGAAGAAAATTACAAATCTTTGCATTGTGTGTATTGTGGCGAGCCCTTAATCATTGAAGATGCTCAAAAAGAAGGGTGGATTTTACCCGGTGCTGTTGTTCCTTTCCAATTAAGTAGTAAACAGGCCAGGGGCATCTTTAAAAAGTGGGTTGATGGTATTTGGTTTGCGCCTAATAAACTCAAAAGAGCGGCTTTACAAGATGATGGGATTAATGGCTTGTATCTTCCCTATTGGACTTTTGATGCCAATTTATATGCTACCTATACGGGTCAGAGAGGAGATTACTATTATGAAACCCAAACCTATAGAACCAAAAATGGAACCAAAACAAAACGGGTTCGAAGAACTAGATGGTCATCGGCCTCTGGAGATGTTAATGGGTTCGTAGATGACATTTTAATTAACGCTTCAGAAAAAAAACGCCGTATAATTCCATCAAAAATTTCCTTTTGGGATATGAAGGAGTTGGTGGCTTTTAATTCAAAATACCTAGCAGGTTTTGTTACAGAAAAGTATACCATATCATTAAAAGATGGACATCATCAATCTTTTCAAGAAGCCAAAAATATTGCGTATTCATGGATTAGAAGGGATATTGGAGGGGATACCCAAAGAATTCATCAGGCAGACATAAAGCTTTCCGACGAAACATTTAAGCACATTCTTTTGCCCGTTTATATCAGTGCGTATCGCTTTAATGAAAAAGAATACCATTTCTATATTAATGGACAAACAGGGGCTATTAGTGGTACTCACCCCTATTCTTTTTGGAAAATTTTCTTTTTAGTGCTTTTCATTTTGATCGTTATTGGATTAATCATCATTTTTGCGCAATGAGAACATTGGTTATAGGAGATATTCATTCTGGGTTACGTGCCCTAAAACAGCTTTTGGAAAAGGCTGAGGTAAGCACAGAAGATCGTATTATTTTTTTGGGAGATTATGTAGATGGGTGGAGTGAAGCTGCTGAAACAATAGAATTTTTGCTGGACTTAGAAGCTACACATAATTGTGTTTTTATTAGAGGAAACCACGATGTATTGTGCTATGATTGGTTGCGAAAAGAGAAAGATAACCCTACTTGGTTTCAACATGGAGGAAAAGCAACGGTAGCGTCATATGCGGGCATCCAAGGAGCACAATTAAAGCGGCATCTCAATTTTTATGAAAACCTGAAAAACTATTACTTAGACGAAGAAAACAGACTGTTTTTGCATGCAGGGTTTACGAATCTTAAGGGCATAAAATTCGAGTATTTCCCCGCTCTTTTTTATTGGGACAGAACGCTTTGGGAAATGGCCTTGTCTATAGATAAGGCACTGACGCCAGAAGATACGCTTTATCCTCAACGCCTAAAGAACTACAAGGAAATTTATATTGGTCATACTCCAGTTACGCGCATAGGCAAAACAAAGCCTTTTAATGCAGCAAATGTGTGGAATATAGATACAGGAGCTGCTTTTAAAGGGCCCTTATCGTTGGTAGATGTTGATACCAAAGAGTTATGGCAAAGTGATCCCGTACATTTGTTGTATCCTAACGAAATTGGCCGAAATTGATATAAGAAAAAGATTCTTACGCTATTCGGATATTAATGGGCATCTTTGCTAAAAAATTAGATGTCTGCAAAGAATATACGTTTAGAGGTAATGAAGACCATTGAGCCTCAGGTAGAAGGATTTATGAGTACTTATCTGGTGCCTATAGATGAAATATGGCAGCCAACAGATTTTCTTCCAGACCCCAAAAGTGATGATTTTTTAGAAGTTGTAAGGCAAATTCAGGGCGATGCCATGGAAATGGGGTATGATTTATGGGTTACCCTAGTTGCAGATACCATTACAGAAGAAGCTTTGCCAACCTATGAATCTTGGTTAATGGATGTAGAAGGGGTAAATCAGCATGGAGAAAACAAAAACGGATGGTCTAAGTGGGTGCGGCATTGGACAGCAGAAGAGAACAGGCATGGCGACGTGCTTAATAAATACCTCTACCTTTCTGGAAGAGTGAATATGAAGGAGATAGAAATTACTACGCAATATTTGATTTCGGATGGTTTTGATATAGGAACAGATAGAGATCCTTATAAAAACTTTGTATACACTACTTTTCAAGAGCTTGCAACAAACATTTCTCATAAAAGGGTAGGTCAAATGGCGAGGAAAAAAGGGAACACGCTTTTAGGTAAAATGTGTACTATTATTGCAGGAGATGAGATGAGACACCATTTGGCGTATAGGGAATTTGTTAAAACCATATTTGAACACGATCCCAATCAGATGATGTTGGCCTTTGCCGATATGATGAAGAAAAAAATAGTAATGCCTGCACATTTTTTACGAGAATCTGGAGAAAGCATCGGCCTTGCTTTTGAGTCTTTTTCTAATTGCGCTCAACGTCTTGGGGTGTATACCGCTCAGGACTATATAGATATTTTAAGAAAGTTAAATACCTACTGGGAAATAGGCGTTCTTAGGGGCTTATCTGATGATGCAGAACGTGCTAGAGACTATCTTATGAAACTTCCAGAGCGCTTAGAACGAATTTCTAGTCGAATGAAATTTCCAGAAGATCAACTTCGCTTTAAATGGGTTGATGTAAATGGGAT
>CAZWVO010000127.1:0-6091 GCA_964637535.1 uncultured Flavobacteriaceae bacterium | reverse complement strand
ACAAAAAAGCCCCGATTAATACATCGGGGCTTTTCTAAATAACCAACCAAACTTTAAATTATGAAAAACCAATACTTAAAGTAATAAGGGAACCACCCCTTATGTTGAAACAAATTTAAGGCAAGAAATCTGTTCTTAAATTGGATTTAACGTTCTTTAACTATCCTATTAACACTAATTTATGAGAGGAGGTAAATAATTTGCATAATCTTAAGAAAAGTCAAGATTAAAGCGTGCCTCTGGCAGCTTGTTCCCGTTCAATAGCTTCAAAAAGTGCTTTAAAATTACCTACTCCAAAAGACTGTGCTCCTTTGCGTTGAATAATCTCTATAAACAAAGTGGGTCTATCTACTATGGTTTTAGTAAATATCTGTAGTAAGTACCCTTCTTCATCTCTATCTATTAGAATACCGTGTTTTTTAAGTACTTCTACATTTTCATCGATGTCTCCTACGCGTTCAAGCAAATCGTCATAATATTCACCAGGGACATATAGAAATTCAATACCTCTTTGGCGCATTGCAGATACCGTAGCTACAATATCATCTGTTGCAAGTGCCATATGTTGCACTCCTGGACCGTTATAGAAATCTAAGTACTCTTCTATTTGCGATTTTTTCTTACCTTCCGCAGGTTCGTTAATTGGGAATTTAATTCTGCCATTTCCGTTACTCATCACCTTACTCATCAAGGCCGTGTATTCTGTAGCAATATCATCATCTACAAAAGAAACGATTTGCGCAAACCCCATCACTTCTCCATAAAATTTACACCAGGTATTCATTTGATCCCATCCTACATTACCCACCATGTGATCTATAAATTTTAAACCCACTGGTTCTGGATTATAATGCGACTCCCATTCTTTATATCCTGGTAAAAAAACGCCCTTATAATTTTTACGCTCTACAAAAATATGAACAGTCTCCCCGTACGTATATATTCCGGAACGCACTACATGCCCATGCTCATCTTCTTCCTTTGTAGGTTTTAAATACGGTTTAGCACCTCTTTTGGTGGTCTCCTCAAAGGCTTTTGTTGCATCTTCTACCCATAGCGCAACCACCTTTACGCCATCTCCATGCGTATCAATATGCTGGTTAATTTCTCCTCCTTTAACCAAAGGGGTAGTAAGTACTAAACGAATTTTATCTTGTTTTAAAACATAGGAAACACGGTCTTTAAGCCCTGTTTCTAAACCTGCATATGCTTCGGATTGAAAACCAAGTGCTGTCTTATAAAAGTGCGCAGACTGTTTTGCATTGCCTACATATAACTCTACATAATCTGTACCTAGAAGCGGTAAAAAATCTTCTGCTTCTTTAAAGTGTTTCTTAAGGGAATATTCGGTGTTTTTTAAATCTTTAAGATTCTTTATTTCTGCTGCCATACCTGTGATATTGAATTGCTTATTACGTTATTACTGTGTGCTTCTGAAAATGTATCAGTGCATTTACCACATGGCTCTAAGATGAGCTGTTATATCAATTCGTTGTTCTAGCATAGTGAAAAAGATACACAAATATCGCAAAAATCCCTGAAACGTCTTCGGATAGCATTAAAACCAATATCCTAGACTAACGAAAACTTGAGAAGAAGATACCTGTGGGGTCCATGTATACATTAGCTGTAATGGCCCTGCAAAAGATTCCCAACCATATCCTACACCATATCCAGAAAAACTAGGTTCGGTAAACCATTCTCCTAACCTAAAGAGATCATCTCCTACATTAGCTACATTAGCGGCAAACATGAGGTGGTTTTTTGGAACAAACTCAAAGTCAATTCGGGAATACGCCTTTACGTAACTGTTCCCCGGTAAACTCAGGAAATCATATCCTAAAAAGGGTTTGAAATTTACAGGAAGTTCATTTCCATATCCTCCAAGGACAAAATCAAAAGAGGTAATTCCAGAGGTTCCTAATTTAAATCCCCCTTCGGTTTCTATGTTCAATGAAATATTGTGGAGTATAGGAAACGCAGCTCCTAGTTGCGCTTGTCCTATTGAAAACTCTTTAAAATTATCATTAAAATCTGAAGAAAAGCCATAAACATGCAAATCCCCATTAAAGTATAGGCCTTTTGAAGGAAAATATTTATTGTCATAAGTGTCTAGTGTAAGTCTCCCAAAAGCACTTAAATAGTTGCTTTTTTCAAAAAAAGTACGGTTGTCATTAGGTGGCAATTCAGGATTATCGGGAACTGTAATCCGATCACTTAGTGTTCTGGTACTGTATTTTAAAAATTTATGTTCTATTCCCAAGGTTACCGCAAACTCTTCTTTGTATACCGTTTGAAGATATAGTTGATTGGAAAAATCGGAAACATCAAGACTAATATTGCTAATATTCATATCGTCAGTTACATCAAAATTGGATCGAATTACATCAAAATCAATTGCTTCTTCAAACTGATTAAAACTAGAATTAATCCCAAAACTCCAATACAAGCCTTTATCTATGTAGTACTGAAAGTTATATCTAATATTATCTCCCAAAATAAAATCTAAGGAAGCCACGTCATCTGAGAAAAGTGCATTTTTACGAGTTAAATTAACTAGGGCAGCACTCTTGTACAAGTCATCGTAATGCAAGCCCATGCGGATATAGGTCTTTGTGGGCTCTTCTACTAGATTCAAAATTAAATCCGTGCCAAAATTTTCAGATACCAATTGGTATCTTATGGTTTTAAAATTTCCTGTAGCAGCCAAATTACTGATCCCTTGTTGCAAGCGTTTAAAACTTGTTTTTTCATCCAAATTAAAACGCAATTTCCCTTTAATATACCCTCTGGTATAATTATCATTACCATTGAGAATTAAACGGTTTACCGTTAAGGTGTCTGTAGCTTTAACCGTGTTTACATTCTCCCTTAAGGGCACTTGTCCAATAGACAGTGCTTTTAAGTCTAGGAATTGTTCTTTTGCCGCTGTTTCTCCTGCTTCAATAATCTGTTTACTGAGGTCAAAATCTATTACCGAAAAGTTCTCAATATTGGGTCTAATAAGAAGGTCTGTACGCTTTGCTTTTTCTACCATATCGCTTACCGTTCCGAAGTTGTTTATTTGCAATAAAATTTCTGTAGCTGAGCCCAAAGCTTCTCTATCAGAAAGTTCGTGCTGTACATCTACTCCAATAATTATGTCAGCTCCCATAGCACGGACCTCATCTATGGGATAGTTATTTACCACCCCTCCATCAATAAGAATTTGACCCTCAATTTCGGTAGGTTCAAAAAGGGAAGGAAACGTACCACTAGCCAAAATTGCCTCGGGTAAATAGCCTTTATCCAACATTACCTCTTCTCCTGTTTCCACATTGGTAGCAATACAGAAAAAAGGAATGGATAGCTGCCCAAAATCTTGTATATCTTTTACATGATATAGCAGCCGTACCAGCTCATTATAAATATTTTGCCCTCCTGATATAGCAGAAGGAAACGAAATTTTAAAATTATTAAAAGGAAGGGTAAGTGCATACCGCTCCGAGTCTTCTTTCTCATAAAATGTTTTCGCATCTCTAGGGAGGTTATCCTGTATAAGTTCTGTAAAATTCGTATTCCTAAAAATGGAATCGAGCTCGGTTGCAGAATATCCAGATGCATATAGTGCCCCTACAATTGCACCCATACTGGTGCCTCCTATATAATCTATAGAAACCCCAGCTTCTTCTATTACTTTTAAGGCTCCGATATGGGCCAGCCCTTTAGCTCCTCCTCCGCTAAGCACCAACCCTATTTTAGGGTTCTCTTTTGTGTTCTCCTGGGCAAAATTGCTTTGGAACACACATAAACAGAACATTGTAAGGACTATTCTATACATTTTTAATATCAATGAAAAGATTCATAAACCTTCTTCGCTTTTGCCATGCCTATAGCGTCTGCTAAATCTCCCACAGAGGCAGCTTTAATGCGCTTTACCGACTTAAACTTCTGCAACAATTCTTGTGCTGTTTTTTGGCCAATACCGTCTATATCTTCCAATTCGGAATTAAGAGCGGCTTTACTTCTTTTATTTCTATGAAACGTAATTCCAAAGCGATGTGCCTCGTTTCTCAGTTGTTGAATAAGCTTTAAGCTTTCCGATTTTTTATCCAGATACAGCGGAATAGAATCGTCTGGAAAATAGATTTCTTCTAGCCTTTTAGCAATTCCTATAATAGCAATTTTACCTCTTAAACCTAATACATTTAAACTCTTTAATGCGGATGAAAGCTGCCCTTTACCCCCATCTATTACAATAAGTTGCGGCAATGGTGCTGCTTCTTCCAATAACCGTTTGTAGCGCCTAAACACTACTTCTTCCATAGAAGCAAAATCATCTGGACCTACTACGGTTTTAATATTATAATGGCGATATTCTTTCTTAGCGGGTTTTCCGTCTCTAAAGACCACACAGGCCGCAACAGGGTTACTTCCCTGAATGTTAGAATTGTCGAAACACTCTATATGCCTTGGCTCTGTGGAAAGTCTTAAATCTTCCTTCATTTGACCCATGATCCGATTGGCATGCCTATCTGGATCTATGATCCGTATTTGATTAAAGCGTTCTTGCCTATAAAACTTTGCGTTGCGCTCAGAAAGCTCCAAGATTTTCTTCTTATCTCCTACTTTTGGGATGGTAACTTTAACATCGTCTTCAACAACTATTTCAAAAGGAACATACAACTCCTTAGAAAGCGAAGTAAAGCGCTGTCTGATCTCTACAATTGCCAAAGACAATAAATCTACATCCGACTCATTAAGTTTCTTTTTAATTTCTAAAGTATGAGATCGAACAATAGAACCATGAGAAAGCTGTAAGAAATTAACATAGGCAAAAGCCTCATCAGAAATAATAGAAAACACATCTACATTGTTAATCTTAGGGTTCACTATGGTAGATTTTACTTGGTAGTTTTCCAAGACTTCTATTTTCTCCTTTATCTTCTGTGCCTCCTCAAACTCCATTTCTGCAGCTAAAGCTTTCATTTGTTTTCTAAAATAATGTAAAGAAGACTTAAAATTTCCTTTTACAATTTCTCTAATATCTTGAATTTGCCTGTCATAGGCATCTACACTTTGTAGCTCCTCGCATGGACCTAGGCAATTTCCTAAATGGTACTCTAGGCAACGTTTATACTTCCCTGCGGCTATTTTATCCGAAGATAAATCGTAATTGCACGTTCGTAATGGATACACACTTTTAATAAGGTCTAAAAGTGTTTTTACTGTTTTCATACTGGTGTAGGGGCCATAGTACTCCGAACCATCTTTAATCAATTTTCGGGTAGTGAATATTCTGGGGAACCGTTCGTTTTTAATACAAATCCAAGGATACGATTTATCATCCTTTAATAACACATTATATCTTGGGCGATACTTTTTTATTAGATTGTTCTCTAATAACAAGGCATCAGATTCTGTGGCAACCACAATATGCTTAACTGCTTTAATTTTGGTAACAAGTACTCTGGTTTTACCATAGTCATGCTTCTTATTAAAATACGAGCTAACCCTTTTTTTTAAATTCTTTGCTTTACCTACATACAGTATTTTTTCCTCATCATCGTAAAACTGATATACCCCAGGATTTGGCGGAAGGGTGCTTATCTGTACCTTAATTGGGATATCTGACATGAGAAAACGTTAGTCCTAAATTTGCTTTAGTTATAAAAGTTAAATTACTATGTTTTAGTGAAATTAAAGTGCTATTTCATTTTTTTAACGTGTACTAAGGTCTTTTCTACTACTTTTTTGGCTCCCTCCGCTCCGTTTTAGGGTGATACTATTCTCAGAAAATCAATAAGAATCCCATTTTTTTCGCATTCTTAATCACTAAAATGCGCTCATCTGACCTAATTTTCGTCAAAACCTCCATTTGAAATGTTAAAATTTTAAACTTTATTAATTTTTTTAAGAAATATCTCACAAAAACATTTTTTATTCTATATAATTCCATAATTTTCTGATTTTCAATATTTTATAAATTAAACCTACATTTTGTGAGGCGCTATTAAAGGCGTAAACAGGCCCAATTAAAAAGTTAAAAAAATGTATTTCATCGATGAAACCGTGTGTTTTATAGTGGTTTTAAACTTTTTTTATTTAAATT
>CAZWVO010000126.1:0-6110 GCA_964637535.1 uncultured Flavobacteriaceae bacterium | reverse complement strand
TATGGATAGAGGGCATAAAGTAATTTTAGCAGATTATCAGCCCACTAGTGAAAATATGGTGATTGACTTTGCCGAAAAAATAAAATCGCGTTTGCCAAAAGACATCCAATTGTATGCGTTAAAATTACGAGAAACTGAAACCGCTTTTGCCGAGTGGTATGCCGCTGATAATTAGGGGGCTTTCCCTATCTTTACATTGTAAATGAAACACCTCAGCGTACCAAAAGGAAAAAAAATTTATTTTGCTAGTGACAACCATCTTGGTGCACCAACTAGGGCAAAAAGCGCTCCACGAGAGCAAAAATTTGTGGCTTGGCTAACTAGCGTACAACAAGATGCTGCTGCTATTTTTTTATTGGGCGATTTGTTTGATTTTTGGTTTGAGTATAAAACCGTTGTTCCAAAAGGGTTTACCAGAACCTTAGGCAAACTTGCCGAAATTGCGGATTCCGGTATCCCTATTTACTATTTTGTTGGGAATCATGATTTATGGATGAACGGCTATTTTGAAGAAGAATTAGGCATCCCTGTTTTTCATAAACCACAGCAATTTGAAATTAATGGCACTTCTTTTTTTATTGGGCATGGTGATGGCTTAGGCCCACATGACAAGGGATACAAACGCATGAAAAAGCTCTTTACAAACCCTATTTCAAAGTGGTTTTTTAAGTGGATGCATCCCGATATTGGTGTACGGGTAGCGCAATATTTTTCTGTAAAGAATAAATTAATTTCTGGAGACGATGATGCAAAGTTTTTAGGAGAAGAAAAAGAATGGTTAGTGCAATATGCCAAACGAAAATTGGAGACCAAACACTTTGACCATTTTATTTTTGGCCACCGCCATCTTCCCTTAGAAATCGATTTAAATAACACCTCAAAATATACCAATCTTGGTGATTGGGTAAGCTATTACACCTACGCTATTTTTGATGGAGAACAGCTTTATTTAGAAAAATACTAATTCCCCTCTGCCTCATGGGCTTTAACATCGGACTGTAAATCCAGTTTCCTAAAAGTAGGAGAAACTAATGCTGTAATGCCAACAGTTAATAAGGTCATTGTACCTCCAAAAATCACCGCTGTTACCGTTCCCATTAGCTTTGCAGTAGCGCCGCTTTCAAACGCCCCTAGTTCATTTGAAGAACCCACAAAAATAGAATTTACAGAGGCCACTCTACCTCGCATATGATCTGGTGTTTTAAGCTGCAATATGGTCTGCCTAATAACCATAGAAATGCCATCTAAAGCCCCTAGTACAAAAAGGGCAAATACCGATACTATAAACGAGGTGGAAAGCCCAAATACAATAATGCTAATTCCAAATCCGAACACTGCCCAGAGTAATTTTTTTCCTGCGTGTTTATGAATAGGAAAACGAGTAGAACCTATCATTGTAAGTGCTGCACCCACAGCTGGGGCAGCCCTTAAAACACCAAAACCTTCAGACCCTACCTTTAAAATATCTTGTGCAAAAATGGGCAATAAAGCAACCGCTCCGCCAAATAAAACCGCAATCATATCCAAGGTTAAAGCACCAAATATAGCTTTGGTATTAAACACAAATTTTAATCCTTCTTTAAGGCTTTGAAAAACAGGCTCTCCTATTTTAGGGTTTAAAATTGGCTTTCTAGAAATTCTAAGTATACATAGTAAGGCCATTACTGAGAAACCAAAAATGAGACACATAGACCAATGAATACCAATCCAATTAATTGAAAACCCCGCTAAAGCTGGACCTAAAACCGATGCTAACTGCCAGGTTGTACTGCTCCAAGTTGCAGCATTAGGATATATTTTTTTAGGAACAATTAAGGCAATTAAAGAGAAAATTGTTGGACCTAAAAACGCACGCACGATACCTCCAAGAAAGACAAAGAAATAAATAGTATAAAGAATAGTTGTTTCGCTTAATTCTGCCGCTAAAGAAGGTTTGCTAATCATAAAAAGCCCAAAGCTAATTACAGAAAACCCCAGAATACATTTAATTAACAAATTGCGTTTCTCCTTTTGATCAACAATATGGCCCGCAAAGAGCGCCATAAGAATAGCGGGAGCAAATTCTAGTAATCCAATAATACCTAATGACCAAGGATCCTTAGTCATTGAGTACACTTGCCATTCTATAACAATAAATTGCATGGACCACGCAAAAACCATAGCAAAGCGCGCCAATAAAAAAATATTGAATTCTTTAAAACGTAAGGCTGCATATGGATCCACTGCTCAAAGATCTGAAAGAAATAGGAATATCTAGATACCGTACACCGTTAATCCTTAAAAAGATTTCCTAAATATTGATCAAGATTTAGCTGAAATAAGGTGCCTTCTACCAAATCATGAACAGCATCCAATTCTTTTTGGTTCATTGCCAAAGTAACTTGTGGCGCTGGAGTTTCTAAAAGTATCGCCTTACAGGATTCATTTTGTTTACAATCTTTGCATAGTGTGGCGCCTTCTCTAGTACATTGTATATTCTTGGAGAAGACAATAAGTTCCTGTTTAGACAGTAGTAAACCGGTATCTCTAAACACCATTTGTATCTTCTTAGTGTGCTGTATTGCATTTTTTTTCCACTGAAAGGCCACGCCAAAATCATTATGGTAAATGGGATTGATATCTTGCATTTGAGGAATTGTTTAAGGGTCTAAAGATAAAAACAATTTCCTTATTTAGATTCAATATAAATAATATTAACACATTTTTATTTTATCAGCTATCGTACATCTCGTAGTTTTAGCTGCAAACTTACCCGCCCCTGCCATTCATTTTCTTCTAAAGAAAATACCGCGTCAAAAGGTTTTTTATGTGCTACAAGTGGTAATTTATCGCCAAGATTAAAGCCTATACCTCCAATGGGGCCAGCTCCTTTTTGCGTAGCAGCTAATTTTAGGTGTTTTTCCTCTTCTCCAACTCCCTTGGCGTAGCCGCTATCTTGAAGTTGTTCGGCCATAAATACAGGGGCCATATTACCTGGTCCAAACGGAGCAAATTGTTTAAGAATACGCATTAACTTAGGGTCTAGTTGCCTAAGTGTTATGGGAGCATCAATAGTTATTTCTGGAGTTAGTAATTTAGGGTCTATAGAATTGGCCACTACTTCTTCAAAACGCCTTTTAAACGCGGGGTATTCCTGTTCTTTAAGCGTAAGTCCGGCAGCGTACTTATGACCGCCAAATTGTTCGATATGTTCAGCACAATCTTGTAGTGCGTTGTACACGTCAAAACCCTTTACAGAACGTGCAGAAGCCGCTAGTTTATCACCGCTTTTGGTAAAGACCAAAGTAGGTCTATAATAGGTTTCTGTTAGGCGCGATGCTACAATACCAATAACCCCTTTATGCCAACTTTCGTTGTATACTACAGAGGTAAACTGTTCTTCTTCCTTATTTTTTTGTATTTGTAAAAGGGCTGCTTCGGTGATTTCCTTATCTAGGCCTCGCCTAGCGGTATTGAAATCTTCAATTGCCATAGCAAAAGTCTCTGCCTGTTCTATATGGGTAACGGTAAGCAAATCTACCGCATATTGCCCGTGCTTCATTCGGCCTGCGGCATTAATACGAGGAGCTATTATAAAAACCACGTCCGTAATAGTCAATATTTCTTTCTTGGTCTGATTGATGATTGCCTTAAATCCAACCCTTGGGGTTGTATTAATTACTTGTAATCCAAAATAGGCTAAGGCCCTATTCTCGCCCGTAATGGGTACAATATCCGCCCCAATAGCAGTAGCTACTAAATCCAAGTAAGGCATCAAATCTTGTATGGTTAAACCCCGCCTAGCGGCTAACGCTTGTACCAATTTAAAACCAACACCACAACCGCAGAGTTCATCATAAGGATAATTACAATCTGCTCTTTTAGGATCTAAAACTGCAACTGCTTCGGGTAAGTTATTCCCTGGCCTATGGTGATCGCAAATAATAAAATCTATTCCTTTTTCCTTGGCATAGGCTACCTTATCTATTGCTTTTACGCCACAATCTAAGGCAATAATTAAGGAAAAACCATTGTCGTCAGCAAAATCAATACCTTTAAAAGATACGCCGTAACCTTCTCCATACCGATCCGGAATATAAGTAGCTACATTAGGGTAATAAGTCAATAAATACGAAGACAATAGGGCAACTGCTGTAGTACCATCCACGTCATAATCCCCATAAATCAATATATTTTCATTGTCTGAAATAGCCTGTTCTATTCTGCTTATTGCAAGGGCCATATCTTTCATCAAAAGTGGGTCATGCAGGTCTGAGAGTTGTGGACGAAAAAATTGCTTTGCCGCTTCAAATGTGCTAACACCTCGTTGCACCAACAAATGTGCTACTAAAGCATCTACCCCAAGCGCTTCGGCCAATGCCTGTACTTTTTCTTGATCCGGTATGGGTTTTATATTCCAGCGCATGAACTACGGTACCTCTCTAATTACAATTTAATGTTTAGGATATCTATGTAAGCTATACCACTACATTCTCTTGGAGCGTATGCTTTATTCCTTTTAAACTTAAAATAATACTCTTTTAGGAATGATGGAATAGTACTTTAATATCTAATGTAGCAAATTTTCTAAACATTTCCATTACGCCGCAGTACTTTTCTATAGATAAATCAACGGCACGTTGTAGTTTTGTTTCTTTTAAATTAGGTCCATGAAAATGGTATTCCATGACTACCTTATCGTAGTACCTTGGGTGTTCATCAGTAAGATTAGCTATGGTTTCAATATGAAAATCAGCTACCTCTAGTTTCATTTTAGTAATCATGCTGGCTACATCTAAGCCAGAACATCCTGCCAAAGACGAAAGCATAAGCGCCTTAGGTCTGTACCCTGCTCCCTGACCTCCATCATCCGGACCTGCATCAATCTTTAAGTCAATCCCAGAAGGATTATTGCTTTCAAAAGCCATTTTACCCAACCATTTGGTGCTAATATGATTTGTAGTGCTCATAATTTTTCGTTTATTGTAGCTATCAAAAATACAATAAAAACAAAGTACTATGGCACTCGTTACTCCTCTAGATCCCAATCATGATCCAGAAACTAGAAAACTAGCAGAATTCTTTAATGAAACCTTAGGGTTTTGCCCAAATTCTGTGCTCACTATGCAGCATAGACCCGCCATTTCTAAGGCATTTATAAACTTAAATAAAGCGGTTATGGCCAATGAAGGGCGGGTAACCTCAGCTTTGAAACGCATGATTGCTTGGGTAAGTAGTAATGCCACTGGCTGTCGTTATTGCCAGGCACATGCCATACGCGCTGCAGAACGTTACGGAGCAGAGCAAGAACAATTAGATAACATTTGGGAATACCGCACTCACCCTGCGTTCTCCGAAGCGGAGCGTGTTGCCTTAGACTTTTCCCTTGTAGCGTCTCAAGTTCCCAACGCTGTAGATGCAGACATTAAAAAGCGTTTGTACGAACATTGGAATGAAGGGGAAATTGTAGAAATGTTAGGGGTAATCTCGCTCTTTGGATACCTAAATAGATGGAATGATTCTATGGGTACAACTATAGAAGACGGGGCTGTAGAAAGTGGCGATCAGTATTTAGGAAAGCACGGCTGGGAAAAAGGAAAACACGACGGGAGTACGTATTAGTCGTCCATTTTAAACTTCTAAAAAGAACCTTACTTGTTACTTGGTAGGGTTCTTTACGGTAGAAAAGTATGTAATTTATTTTTCTTTTAAAGCCTCATTTTTAAAATTAATTCCCTCAAAACCGGTTTTCATAAAGTTTCTAATGTTCTGATGCCCTTTACCGTTTGGATCTTTTAGCACCTCTTCAAAATAGTACTGCCCAAAACAAGCTAAGGTTTCTTCTTTGCTGAGGCCTTGTTTTTGGGCAAATGCAAATAGCTTACAAGAACCTGAATTTTCTCCTTCTTTATTTTCAATGCCTCCATTCCTAAATGCAGTTGGCACAAAATCATAACTGTTTTCAATAACCTTCATGGAATCTGCAAATTCTATGGCTTCCGGTCTGTTCTTTAACTTATTTTTAAACGCTTCTAGAGTCATTTTATGCTATTATTTTTTTCCTCCCACCACCAGAACAATTTCCCCTTTAGGGGGTTTTTCCGTATAGTATTTTAATACTTCCTCTACTG
>CAZWVO010000125.1:0-6138 GCA_964637535.1 uncultured Flavobacteriaceae bacterium | reverse complement strand
ATTAAGCCAATTTTGTATAGCATAATTTAATGGTGAATTAAAAAAGAATTCTTTACGTATTATCCGCTGTTTTTTAACAAGCTACTACAAAACACAAAACACTAATTTTTAGCATATTAGAAAAACTATAGCAATCGTCATGTTAACAACTCAATAATACTTAATAAGCGCTGGGATTTGTACCTTTGTAATACCATTAACACATACTACTATGAAAATAGCAATAGGAAATGATCATGCAGGCACAGAGTATAAACTTGCCATAGTTGGCTTATTAAAGTCTATGGGTGTCGAAGTTACTAATTATGGAACTGATGGAAGCGATAGTGTAGATTATCCAGATTTTATACATCCAGTTGCAAAGGATGTTGAAACAGAAAAGGTAGCTCTTGGAATTATTATTTGCGGTAGTGGAAATGGCGCCTCAATGACCGCTAATAAGCATCAGAAAATTAGAGCAGCCTTGTGCTGGAACAAAGAAATTGTTGCTCTTGCTAGATTACATAACGACGCCAATATTTTAAGTCTTCCAGCGCGTTTTATCTCCTTACCGCAAGCCTTAGAAATGGTGAAAACTTTTTTAGATACTACTTTTGAAGGTGGAAGACATGAAAGAAGGGTAGAAAAAATACCTTGTAACTAGTAGATGTAGATTGGCAGAACAAATTTTATAACCTTTAGGAATTGCTAATACGCTATTTTACACATGACCATTTCCATTTGCACTTTTGAGGAACTTACAGCGGTTCAATTATATGCTATTTTACAACTTCGTAGTGCGGTTTTTGTAGTAGAGCAGGATTGTGTATACCAAGATATTGATGGGAAAGATAAAAAAGCATTACATGTTATAGGGTATAAAAACAATGAAGTGGTTGCCTATACGCGCATTTTTAGGGCAGGAGATTACTTTGATATAGCTAGCATTGGTAGAGTTGTGGTTAAGGATACAGAACGGGAACATGGTTATGGAAATGCAATTATGGAGGCTTCAATTACTGCCTTAACAGTTCGTTTCGGAACTCAAAATATTAAACTATCTGCGCAAACCTATCTAAAAAAATTCTATAATACTCTTGGTTTTATCGCCTCCGGAGAAGAATATCTTGAAGATGGTATTCCTCATATTGCTATGATTAAATATTCAGAAACAAGTTAGTCCTTCTGTCTTTCAGGGTATACTAGTTCTCCAATTTCCCTACAAAATTCCTGTTGTTCCTTTGTTGATTCATGAAGTAAGGGATTATTTCTAGAAAACGCCATTGCAAAGACTTTATAACGAACCCTTACAATCATTTTACGCATTTGCCCATCTGATGCAAGCTGTTGTTTATAGAGTTTTCCCAACTCTTTTTCCCACCAATTAAGCGGAGGTTTTTTCGCTTTGTCCAAATCAGAACGAAATCGGTTTGAAAACTTTTTTGAAAGGATTTTTTCTTTTTCAAAGGCCTTTTCTAAATTGACGCGTTCCTGTCTATAGGCCTTGCTTTTTTTTAATTGCAACAACTGCGCTACTATGCTATCTGTTTCAAAAAACGAACTATATAAGGCTATAATGCGCTCATACGATGATACAGTTTCTAAAATAGTACTGTCATTTTCCAGCATTTTTGTTTGAGCAAGGCTGGTATTAAAATAGTGTTCTAGTTGTTGTTTGGTTAATTTAAGTGCGCCCTTCTTGTGTGCATTTACTTGTAACCAAACAAAGGCCTTATCTATTTGCTTTGGTGGTGGCCATTTATGGCTTCCTTCAAAAATAAAGAGGGTATGGTTGTACTGTATTTGTTGCAGGAAACCTTTAACGCCAATCATTTCAGAATAGTTCATGTCGAGATCACCACAAATTCCGACATAGGCAAACTCTTGTGTTGCTGGCGTATGGGCCGAAGCGCCAGAGAAGCCTGCACCGCAGGCAATTACACCTGCGACCTGATCTGTAAGGCACGCAATTGCAGAAGCAAGTCTAGATCCGCCAGAAAATCCGGCCAAATAAATACCCCGTTCATCAATATTATAATTAGTGAAGACGTGATCAAAAAGACGGTTTGCTATTCCAAAATTTCGTTCATAAGGGCCATTTTTACTATCGTTGGAACAAACTAAAACAAAATTATAAGCCTCAGCGGCCGCTTTAAAAACGCCAACTCCATGCTTACCTCTTGCTGCAGGCTCAAAAATAAAAAGGACTTTGGTTAGGGCATCAGATTTAAAAGTGGTTGGCAAATACAACGAAAAGGTTTCTTTATCAGTGTTTTGAACGGGAATAGAATCGATTACTATTCCCTTTTCATACGCTACCTGACTTTGGAGGGTGAAGAAACTAAGGAATATTCCAACGAACATATATAGGGTTCGGATATGTGTAGAATTGTTCATAGAACTAAAAGTAAAAATAAAAAAGGTTAAGAAACGTTAAATTGCGTATGGAAAAGGGAACTAACACGTCTTACTACGGACAACAACAGAAACAATGAAAAGAATTTTAATCGTAGTTGCGTTATTTATTTGTGGTCAAGTAGCGGCACAGAACAAACAGATAGACAAGATTAGCTTTGAGGGATTAAAAAGAACAAAGGAATCTTTTCTTAGAAAACTTATTATAACAAGGGCAGGTACAAGTTATGACACCCTGCAAATAACGTCAGACGTAGAGCGTTTGAATAGATTGCCAGGTATTGCTAATGCATCTTATAAGTTTGACGAGGGTGAAACAAACAATTTAACCTATATCATAGAAGAAAATTTTACCATTATCCCAGGCCTTCGAATTTCAACTGCCAATAATGGAGATTTTGCATTTAGAGTATCGGCTTTTGAATTTAATGGTTTTGGAAACAATCAGCTTATAGGAGGATTTTATGAGCGCAATGTTTTTAATTCGTATGGTTTTTTCTGGGAACATCCGTTTTTGTTTAGTAACAAAGTAGGTCTTGGTTTTAATTACCAGAGTTTATCAACCAGTGAGCCCGTTTTCTTTGATGATGGAACAAAGGATTACAGATTTAGAAGTAATAGTATAGAGGGGCAAGCACTGTTCTCTTTTGACTTTAATAATGAAGGAGAGTTAGGAGTTAGCTTTATAGATGAAACCTATGAGTTTATAGGTGAAGATCCGGTGCCAAACACACCGTTTAATCTTCAGGCAAACAAGCTTAGATATCGCGGTGTTTACCGTTATGTAAATTTGGACATTGATTATCAATATTTTGATGGGATAACTAGCGAGTTTACTGCGGAGTACAATCAATTTTTGAATGGAGATGCAGCTGGAGAAGAATTTTTGAACGACTTTTTAGCTTTACGGAATGATCTTATTTATTATAAGAAATTGAACAAACGTGGTAATTGGGCGAGCAGATTGCGCTTAGCAGCCTCTATTGGAAATGAAGATTCTCCTTTTGCTCCGTTTTCCTTAGACAATCAGCTAAATATTAGAGGAGTTGGTAACACCGTAGATAGAGGAACCGCAGCTATTGTACTTAATACAGAATACAGACACACACTTTACGAAAAAAATTGGTTTGTATTACAGAGTAACGTTTTTATAGACGCAGGTACATGGAGAAACCCCGGACAATCTATCTCGGAATTATTTGATGGTTCAACGGCAAGGTTATATCCGGGTCTTGGCGTACGCTTTATTCACAAAAGAATTTTTAACGCCGTGTTCAGGTTAGACTACGGCTTTGGCGTTACTAGGAATGGAACCAACGGAATTGTTTTTGGTATTGGTCAATACTTCTAAATTGGTAGAAGCCACTAAGGTGTTTTCAGCTAATTAACAACGCCCTATAACTCAAAAATAGCCCCTTCTTGTGCCACATGAAAGCCTTTAGCTATAACTGCTTTGTATTGCTGGCTTTTAGGATTTAGTAAGGGGTTGGTATGATTAAAGTGAATAAAGTATATTTTATCTTTTTCCGTTGCAGATAGGTTTTTAAAAAGAGCCATACTTTCTATTACAAAAGGATGTGGAATGGTGGAAATATCCCTGTTGTTAATTTCTGATCCGTCATAAAAAGAGGCATCAACAAACGCGTAGTCTACTTCTGCAATAACTTCTACAATTCCTTTATCCCAGAGCTCCCATTTATTAATATCTGGAATAAATAATACCTTTTTACGAGGACCAGATATGGTGTACCCCACAGTTTCAGAATATTCATCTCTGTGTGGTACCGTAAACGGAACAACGCTAAGGTTTTCGCTTAAGGTTATTTCTTGTTGATCTTGAAGCGGATTAAGCACAATATTAGTATTGGTTACCAACTGACTCCAAGGACCATTTTCTGTTAAAAAGGCCTTCATTTTAGGCATTGCGTATACAGCAGTTTCTTTGGTGTTGGTAGCCTCTTTTCCCAGATACATTAAACCTGTATAATGCCCAATGTGCGCATGTGTAAGAAAAATGCCATCGGGAATATCGCTATGAGCAAGATTAGATACGTTGCTGAGGTCTCTAAGTTGTACGCTAATATCTGGAGTAGCCTCAAAAAGGTATTTTTTTTCTTGCTTGGGATCTATAAGCCCAAGAGAAACTACTTTTCTATGTTGTTCTGGATTATTAAATAAAAGGGCACAACATTCTTTTTTACAGGCAATATGTGGGGCGCCTGCGTCTTGCGCGGTACCTAACACGGTAATTACCGGATAGGATGTATGTATTGCCACTGCTTGTTGCGCTGTTTTGTTTTCGGGTTTAGGAGCAGCCGTATTACAACTTATTAATAGCCCCGTAAGAAACCCAAAACAATAATATTTAGATTTGACGAACCGCATAAATTACCGCAAAATACCGCTATACTTTTCAGAATCTGCTAATAGCGCTGTTGCGGTAAGAATAGCCTCGTCATTCTTTAGGTAATACGTATAAAGACCTTCTCTATAAAAATAGCGTTTCAAGATTTCGTCTTCAAGATTTTTTTGAATTTCCTTCTGATACTTGTCTAAGGCCGTTATTTTACTCTTGTTCATTGCCAGCAAAAGGTCTTTGTAATTTTCCTGAACTGCGGTCCCGTAAAATGCAGCATCTTCTCCTACCATAGCTTCTTTTAACGCTTTTTCAGCAGCAGTTTCAAAGGCAAAATCGCTTTGGGACACAAACTGTTTAAAATCATTAAAATCAGTAGCAGAGAAATTAAAGTCGTTTTCGGATTGCAAGGATTTATTATAGTGGTATTTTGTTGCGTAATCAAAAATAATATTCTCTGCTAGCAAGGCTTTGGTAAGCATATTGGTTTGTAAAGTACTAATTTCTACATCGGGGAGTACCCCACCTCCATCTTGTACTTTACGCCCATTTCTGGTCTTAAAATCATTAAACTCGGTATTTCTTGTTGCGTTACCGTCATCATCTCTATTCCAGTAATCTAAAGATTGGATACATCTTCCAGAGGGGGTATAGTATCTAGATATGGTTACTTTCAATTGTGTTCCGTATGTAAGTTTTAAGGGGCGCTGGACAAGGCCTTTTCCAAAACTTCTTGCTCCTAAAACCACAGCGCGATCTAAATCTTGTAGACTTCCAGAAACAATCTCGCTGGCAGAAGCACTTCTGCCGTTTACCAATACAACTAAGGGAATATGCTTATCTAGAGGCTGGTTTTTTGTCTTATACTGTCGGTTAAACTTTTTCACCTTAGATTTGGTGGTCACAATAAGCTCTCCTTTGTCTACAAACAGATTGGTAACATTAATGGCTTCAGATAATAAGCCTCCCGGGTTACCTCTTAAATCTAAAATAATACGTTCTGCCCCTTCATTTTTTAAATTAATAATGGCTTCTTTGGTTTGGCTAGACGCCTTTTGGTTAAATTTAGAAAGTACCACATAGCCTGTTTTAGCGTCTACCATTTTATAAAAGGGCACGGCATCTATTTCTACTGCTGCGCGTTCTATAGCAGTAGTACTTATTTTTCCTTGTCTCTTATAAGACACTACAACCTTACTTCCATTAGTTCCTTTTAAAAGCTCACTGGCGTCGTCCTTAAAATCTTTAATTTCAATGTCCCCAATTTTGGTAATTTCATCCCCAGCTTTAAGGCCAGCCTTATCTGCGGGATATCCTTTATAAGGTTCAATAATTAGCAGCTTGTCTTCATGAGTTCTTACTAAAGCTCCGATGCCTTAGTATTGTCC
>CAZWVO010000124.1:0-6139 GCA_964637535.1 uncultured Flavobacteriaceae bacterium | reverse complement strand
ATTATTATACCTTATCTACTGTATTTCGGACAAAACCAAAATGCGCATCTACGATGCCCTTACACAGCGTTTATTGATGCTCTCCCTTGGGGTTACCACCGTACAAGTTATTATGGGGGCACAAGTGCGTCAGTTTGTAGATAAGCAAACAAAACTCCTGGGAATGGACACTAAAAATATGTGGTTACAAGATCCCGATATCTTGTTTTATCTCCATCGTTCTTTTTCCATCATGGTGGTTGCACTTAACCTGTATATTGCATATCGCATTTTTAAATTAGGATTAGGGTATGCCAAAATTAAATGGGTTATGGTATTAATTTTCTTAGAAATTATTACGGGAATGCTCATGTATTATATATATTTCCCTTTTGGATCACAACCCATACATTTACTTTTAGCTTCATTACTTTTTGGCGTCCAATTTTACCTTATTTTAGAAAGTAGAAAGCAAATAACTACAGCTACTCCGTAGTTTAGCTGCGGCTGAATAATTAGGCCAACAAAAAGAAACCCTAGGTCAAGGATATTTTAAGAATTCATAGGGGGTAAATAGATAAACTTTGTACCTTTGCTTTTACCTAAAAAAAGGACCTATGATATACAAGATCAGGATCATTTTAGATACTGAGGAAGACATCTTTAGGGATATGGAAATTGAAGCTTCTAAAAGTTTGGAGGATTTTCATAATGCCATTACTCAGGCCTTTGGCTTTCTTGGAAATGAGATGGCCTCCTTTTATACCTGTGATGAACAATGGAGCCAAGATGAAGAAATTGCACTCTTTGATATGAGTGAAAATGGGTCCGATGTGCGCCTTATGAATGAGACCTTCTTGGAAGATATTATTACGGAGAAAACGCCAAAATTGATTTATGTCTATGATTTTTTAAGCATGTGGACATTCTTTGTAGAACTTGCGGATGTGGTAGAAAAAGAAGATGGTAGATCTTACCCAAACATTCTTTTTTCGTTTGGGGAACTTCCAGATGCTCCGCCAGAAAAAAAGTTTGAGTCGGAACCAGGCGTCGATTTGGATAACTACGACGACCTTGACTTTGATGAAAACTGGAATTAGTCTGCTCGCTTTCTCCTTATTGTAAATACTTTTAATATACCATACCATAAATGATTAATCTTTACGCTACTCAAATAGAAAGTGTTTCTTTACACCGTGTTGGAAATAAAAATAAAGGAGAGCCCATTTTTTTATCTTCAGAACCCTTTTCGCTTAACGATGAGAGTGCTGGTTTACTAAAAGAATATTTTTTTAAACCCTTTAGGAGCAAAGAAGAAAACTACTTTAGATTTGATCATGAAGTAGATATGGAGTTTAATGAACTGTACAAATTTGCATCGGCTATTTTTGACGATCCAGATACAGCTCACATGGGATCAAAACAAATAGCGACACATTTGTTTGAACAATCTAACCACCCTCATATAAAGAGCGGAGAAGTATATGTAGCCTATTTATCTAATGTCATGTTAGATAATGTAAAAACCGATGCCATAGGCATATTTAAGAGTGAATTAAAACACGATTTTCTGCAGTTTGAAGAAAAAGGAGCGAACCTGGACATGGTAATCCAGCAGGGAATTAATGTAAACAAATTAGACAAAGGCTGTCTTGTTTTTAATACCGAAAAAGAAGAAGGTTATAAAATTCTTTCCGTAGACAGTAACCGTTACGATACCAAGTATTGGTTAGAGAACTTTCTTGGTGTAGATGCGCTTGCCGATGAGAATTTCTACACCAAAAATTATTTAAAGTTTTGTCAGAACTTTGCTAAGGATGTGGTCTTGCCTGCAGAAGATAAGCAACAAGAAGTATTGTTTATGAACAGAGCGGTAAACCATTTCGCTAAGAACGATGCTTTTGAAGAGACCAATTTCTTAAACGAAGTTCTAGACAATCCAGAACTTATACCAGAATTTAAACACTATAAAGTAGAAAAAGGACCTAAGTTTAGTATAGAAGATGTCTCCAATTTTGATATTGCTAATAAGGCCGTTTCGGACGCCCGGAAAAAAATTAAGAATACGATTAACCTGGACACCAATATCCAGATAAAACTAGATTTTATCAATCCAGAATCTGCAGAAAAATTTGTAGAAAAAGGTTGGGATGAAGAACGGCAAATGTATTACTACCTTGTGTACTTTAATAAAGAACAAAAGAGCTAGGCATCATAACGTTTTTGAATTATTTGATTCATACTTACATCTTCGTAATTGCGCTTAACAAAGTCTAAGGCCAAGTTAAGAATCTGCCCCATAGTGGTACACTTTTTAAATTTAGTATCTAGGGTAAGTTCATGTATTTGAGCGCGCAGGATTTCAATATGTTTTTGCAATGATATTTCATCTTCCTGGCAGATTGCAATTAATTCTTCTATCCGGTTTTCCGAGCTTATAATGCGCTTAGCAACAATAGACCGTTCTTCTATTTTATACTGATCTACAGAATCGTTTTGAAGCTTACTCCGCACCAATTCTACCATCAGATAGTTTTCTTTAAAAAACTGCGGGCGATATACCTTTAATTTCCCTTCAAAACATTGCTGATCAAAATCTATAGCACGTATTTTATACACCACATGATCAAAGTCATGTGTAGGCACAATCACATAATTATACGAGCGCATATCGCCCAATAACCGAATCATACAACGCTCATTAAACTTAACAAATTCCTTAGCCAATTGCGCTTTCTCAGATTCATTGCACTTAGGCAGCATTTCCTTTATAAAAACATCGCCAGGTATACCGGCTATATGTTCTTCTATCAAGGTATTTTTATAGACCAAAAAGTTCAGGTTATACGGAGATAGCATATGTTCTAATTCTAAACCATAAACCCTTGAAGCATCCGTTTTTTTAACATAGAAGTATGTGAAATTGTCATTGAGAATATTACGAACTTTAATTCTAAAAGGCTTAGAATTTCCAAAGGTGCAGTAATCCACCGCATCAATATTTAAATACTGAATAATATGGTCGCTACCATCAGAATGCAATATTGAATACACTTTTTTTAGGCTTAAATCAATTTCTTCTCGTTCAAATTCAGAATAATAAACGCGTACCCATAAGGTATCTTCATCTTTGGTGTCATATACTACAATAGAACCCGAAAACCGGAGCAGGTCTTCGTAAAAAATAGGAATTTCAATTTTTCTATTGTATCGATCCAAATAGGCATCTAGCTTTTCTGTTACCGGAAAAGCTGGTTTTTTTTTGGACATTAATTTTTCATCTGCCATAGCCTATAACTAATACTACACAAAGTAAGGATTAAAAAGCAAATACCCCCAACAACTCCAAAATTATCACTATAAAGATTGGCACTACAAAACTGCAATACTCCTGTTTTTAAAATTATTTAACCAACTATTGTAACATTATCCCAGCTTTATCGTCAACTATACAAGAAACTACGCAAAACCACGCTTATTTTGAAAACTATCCTAACCGTAAATGGTTTAACAAAACACTATGGGGCTCTTAAGGCCGTTAAAGATTTATCTTTTATAATAGAAAAAGGGAACGTCTATGGAATTCTAGGGCCTAATGGCAGTGGAAAATCAACCACCCTAGGCATTGTCCTTAACGTAGTAAATAGAACCTTTGGAGATTTCCACTGGTTTGATGGGAACACCACAACGCACGATGCCCTTAAAAAAGTAGGCGCTATTATTGAACGACCCAATTTTTATCCGTACATGACAGCGGTTCAGAATTTAAAGTTGGTATGCAAGATAAAAGAAGTGAGCGATGAAAAAATTGAAGAAAAACTAGAATTGGTAGGACTGTTAGATCGAAAAAACAGCAAATTTAAAACCTATTCTTTAGGGATGAAACAGCGTTTAGCAATTGCCTCTGCCCTGCTCAATGATCCCGAAATTCTTATTCTAGATGAGCCTACAAACGGTTTGGACCCTCAGGGAATTCATCAAATTAGAGAAATTATTAAAAATATTGCCGGACAAGGAACAACCATTCTTTTGGCTTCGCATTTGCTAGATGAAGTAGAAAAAGTATGTAGCCATGTGGTTATCTTGCGCAAAGGAGAGAAATTGTATTCTGGTACTGTAGATGGCATGCTAGCTAGTCATGGATTTTTTGAACTAAAAACCAAGGACACCGCTGCACTTAGCACTTTCCTAAAAACACTAAAACAATTTGGAGACATTAAGGAAGAAGACGGAAAACTTACTGCATTTTTAAAGGAAGAAATGGACGCAGTTGCCTTAAATAAAATGCTTTTTGAAAAAGGGATCGTACTATCACACCTCGTAAAGCGAAAAGAAAGTCTAGAAGAACAATTCCTAACCTTAACCAAAAATCAATCAAAGTAATTATCTATGGTACGTTTATTACAAATAGAATTTATAAAACTGTGGAACAACAGAGTTAGTAAGGTATTGATCATATCCTATTTTGCACTCCTAACTTCTATCGCATTAATTGCTGCTATTAAGTTTGATATTGGACCTATAAAATTTCATCTCGCAGATCAAGGGATTTTTAACTTTCCGTACATCTGGCACTTTAATACCTTTATTACTGCCTTCTTTAAATTGTTTTTAGCTATTGTAATTGTTTCCATGATGGCTAATGAGTACAGCAATAAAACCATTAAACAAAATTTGATTGATGGGCTCTCTAAAAAAGAATTTGTCCTTTCAAAATTCTTAACAGTGGTCTCCTTTTCCTTAGTTTCAACGGTATTTGTTTTTATCGTATCCATGATTCTTGGGCTCATGTATTCTAACTATAATGAAGTCTCAATAATCTTCTCGGATCTAGAATTTCTATTTGCATTCTTTATAAAATTAATAGGCTTTTTCTCCTTTTGCTTGTTTCTAGGAATTTTGATTAAACGTTCTGCTTTTGCACTCGGATTTCTAATTCTATGGCAAATCTTTGAAGGCTTCGTTAGAGGTATGATACGATGGAAACTCTTTGATGGACAAACAACAGATGTGGTTATGGGCTTCTTTCCCCTAAATTCCATGTGGAATTTGATTAAAGAACCTTTTTCTAGACTTGGAGCAGTGCAAGCTGTGGCAAACCAAGTAGGTGAAAAAATAGAATTGAACTACGCGGTACAATGGTATGAAATTCTAATTGTATTAGCTTGGACGGCAATTTTCATCTATTTATCGTATGCTTTATTAAAGAAACGAGATTTGTAGTATATTGTTCGATAGAACCTATTTGAACAATGTTACGAAAATACCTGTGCATACTGCTCTTCCTATGCAGTGTTACAAACATGCTTGGACAACGTGCTAATGATTGCGTAGATGCTGTTGTAGTTTGCGGAAATAGCACTATTAATACCAACGTTTCTGGTTTTGGAACGCAAGAATTAGACAATTCCGCTAATCCGTGTTTTTTTCAAGAAGTAAACAGCCTTTGGTTGCAACTCAACATCGCCGTAACAGGTACGCTAGAATTTACGATTAGACCAGACAGTGAGGACTTAACGGTTGACTATGATTTTTATGTTTTTGGACCCTCGTCGACTTGTGGTAATTTTAATGACCCTTTACGTTGTTCTACAACCAACCCTATTAATGCAGGACTTTCTAGTAATCTTACAGGCCTGCGCAATAGTGAAGTTGATACAAATGAAGGCCCTGGGCCAGATGGAAACAGCTTTGTTTCTGGTATTGACGTTTTTGCAGGAGAAACCTATTACTTACTCGTAGATAGACCCGTTGGAGAAGGTGGTTTTAGCCTGGAATGGGATGGTTCCGCAGAATTTTTTGAACAACCTCAGGTAGAAGAGCCAGAAGACGTTGAACTCTGCTTTTCTAGTGCTGGCACAACCTATGACCTCACCCAAAACCCGTTGCAAATTACGAGCTCGGGTAGTACCGTTGTAGAATATTTTGAAAGTAATGCTAACGCCTTTGACAATGTAAATCCCATTGCCGATCCAGCTGCGTTTCTTATTCCTAATGCTAATTTAACCACCATTTATATAAGAGTAACCGGAGATAACGAGTGTTTTGAAATTACCACTTTTAATATTCTACTCCCTACTATTGTAGAAGATGTGGCTTTAAGATTTACCGAATGCGACCAGGATGCGGATGGTAGTGCCTTTTTTAGTTTACGCGATAT
>CAZWVO010000123.1:0-6147 GCA_964637535.1 uncultured Flavobacteriaceae bacterium | reverse complement strand
TTCTTTAAGTTGCGCTTTAAACCCCTCTTCTCCCGCCACATGCAGCAATTGATGCAAAGGCAAGGTATTTACGGCCAACCATTGGTCTCCAAAATTAAAAGTAATCCCTTCTTGGGCACCTGCTTGGGTAAGCCTATCGGTCATGGCTTTGGTACGCTCTAGGTCTCCAAATTTATTGGTGAGGTAGGTAGTACGGTCTAAACCACTTTTGGGCACGGTAGGGTCTAACTGAAAAGGATGCCAAGTCACTTCTACAGGGGCACCTTTCCATTGTGTTAAGGCGGTTTCTAATCTACGTTTACCTACATAGCACCAAGGGCAGGCTACATCAGATACTACGGCTACTTTTATGGATTCTTTTTGCATGGGGTTTCATTTTTATAGTTATCGGTATTTGTCGTAAGTGCGTATAAAAACCTACGCTCCGTGCGTGTTAAAATAAAGCTCCATTTGGAGCCCGCTGTATGCGGTTTACTCTACTTGGATGCTGTATACCTCTTCATTTAATACGTCCGTAGATATGATACCCCCTCCTGTGAACCCACCACCAAAGAAAAGTTGATTGTTGAGTTCAAATGCAAATCCGCCTTCAAAAGGTGTTCCAGGGTATTCGGAAAATAGTAGCCATTCATTGGTTGCCCTATTGTACCTCCAGATATCAGTAAGCGGAGCGGTATTGTTTCCTAAACCAAAGTATACATCGGTGTCTGTAGAAACCAATAAGGCACCGGATCTGGTACCACCCGGAAAATTGGGCAGGGAAATCCATTCGTTAGCATTAATGTCAAAGGCAAAAAAGTTATTGGTTTCTAAGGCTGGAAATAGCGCGTAAATCGTATTGTTTTCGGTCGTTAAAAACGCAGAAGTAATGGGTGTATTCCCCGGAATTAGCGGCAAGGGTTCCATAACATTAGTAGCAAAATCAAAAGAAGAGAAGGATTCCGCATCTCCAAAATACGCTTTGGTTTCCGTATAGGTAGCCCTAGCCGGAGCAGCAAAACGCGTTTCTTCTCTAAAGGTATTTGTTGTAATGGAATACACCCTTACCTCATCTGTTGGTGCATTGGATATATTAACACCACCCATGATATAAATTTCTTCATTGTTTCGTATGGGGGTGGAGCTACCAGCGGTTGCAAACCCATCAAAAGTAGCCATTTGGGTCCATTCATTGGCTGTAAATTCTAATATTTCCGGTCTAGAGCTAAAACGACCGCCTCCCTTTCCAGGCATTAAAAAGGCCCTGTTGTCATAGGTTAAGACGCTGGCACTAAACCTCCGATCGGCCTCCGGGATGTCGGCTTGCCGTATCCACTCACTAGTGTTTTCAACCGCGGTTGGGCTGTCATCATTATTGCAATTGGTCATCAGTAGGCTTACACAAACAAGGGAGAGGATTCTTAGATTAAAGGATATCATTTTTTTTAGGTTAAGGTTTAACACGTACGCATTCTATGTTTTTCCTTGCCTTAGTAGTTTCTTTTGGGAATTACTTACAGGGTTAAGCTGGGGTGTTTTATGCAGGCATAACGGGGCTAAAAAATAGTATCCATTGGGTTAGCCCAAAGCGATAGGGTTTGCTTTGGCTGCCAAAAGTACTACAATTAAAATAGGGCGAGATTGAAGCCAGAAATTACTTTTGCCGCTGTCAAAAATCGCCCTAAAATGTTATAGGCTATTGGTGCGCTTAATTACGCCCTGCCATTATTCCACCATCGGTATCCCAAACGGCACCCGTTATCCAAGATGCCTCGTCGGATAATAAAAATGCGATACTGTTTGAAATATCTTGCGGCGTACCAATACGACCAATGGGGTGAAACCCATTAAAGCCCTCCAAGGCTTTTTCGGCTTCTGCTTCTCCGCCAAAAACGCCATGATATACTGGCGTATTTACTACTGCTGGCGATACGGCATTTACGCGTATGTTATAATCTGCCAATTCCATTGCCAAATGCTGTGTTAAGGAATGTAGTCCCGCTTTTTGCATGGAATAAGCCGATGAAGGAGTGGCTTTTACCGCTTGTTTTGCCCACATAGAACCTACATTAACAATAGCACCGCCATTGGTAGCCTTCATTTTTTTAGCAATTGCCTGCGTTAAAAAGAAGAAACCTCTGTTTAAATCCAGATAGGAATTGTAATCTTCCATGGTATGATCTAAAAAAGGTTTTGGACCAAAAATTCCGGAAGCATTCACCAAATAATCAATAGTATCTAGGGTATTTATTTCGGCAATCAACGTTTCTAACATCTCATTATTGGTGATATCCGATTTGTGCTTAATCAAATTTGGAACGCTCTCCACCTTATCCACACTTCGGCCAACAATATGCACTATGGCTCCTTCACTCAATAAATGATGTGCGGTTGCTTTTCCAATTCCGCTAGTACCACCAACTACGATGGCTACTTTGTTTTCAAATTTTTTCACTTGTTAAAATTTTATAATTAATAATGAACAGACAGGTCTGTCTTTTTGCATTCAAATTTTTTTATACTATGATTTGAGAACATAGTTTTTTTGTTTCCTTTATGGGCCAATCGGCCTTGTGTAAATGACTTTCCGAAACGGCACTTTCATATAACAGATATATTTGTCTGGCTAGTGAAAGGGTTTCTTTCTTTGCTAACTCTGGCAGATTAGTACGTACCAAGTCTGCAATGAGTTGTATAAACTTTTCCTTTTGCTCTTGTATTTCGCCCCTTATTTTTTGGTTGTCTTTGGGTATTTCCGAAACGGTATTGATACACCAACACCCATTAAAATCGGAACTTAAAAAGAAGGCCTTTAAAAAATCGAAAATTGCCAATACCTGTGGTTTGCCCTTAGGCTTGGATGTGCAAAAGGCTGCGATATCTTCTAAAAAACTGCTGTTTTTATATTGTAGATAGGCCACACAAACATCTTCTTTGGACTTAAAGTGACTGTAAAGCGTAGCCTTGGCAATCCCCGCTTCTGCAATTATTTCGTTAATTCCGGTAGAATTATAGCCATTACCATAGAACAAGCTAGCTGCCGTTTCAATAATATGCTGTCGTATTTCCGAATGTTTCACAGCACAAAGGTAGTACAAAATTACATAAAAACAGACAGAGTGGTCTTTTTTTGTCTTATTCCTAGCTACACCCCTATTTTGTTTCCTAGGCGCTTTAGTTTTGGACCAACAGGCTTATTCCCTTATCCATATGGGCTAAATAATGCATTTTATTAGTTTTTAACTCTGTCTAGGAATGTATACATGGCTTAGACTAGGATGGAGTAACCCAAAACTAAAGGTATTAAAAAGGGCGGGAGTTTGGAAAAACTAGGGGGTTTTTGGACTAATTTTTAGGCAGTTTGGTTGCAAGTTATAGGGCTTGTTGGAGCAATTATTTAAACGCCCGTAATTTCTGCAACAATAGAACCGCCCTCTACACGTTGTCCCACTTTTTTAAAGTAATTTAATTTCCCGCCAACAAAAGTTTCAAATTCCAACTGTTCTTTCTTGTTTTCCACTAGGCCTATAACGGCACCGGGACTTACTACTTGCCCTTTTTCAAAAAGCCATGCTTTAATTCTCCATTCGCCTTGGTTGTCCAATTCTTTTGGGAATAGGATGTTTTGAGATTGCCCACTTTCTAGAAACCGCCCTTGCACAGCCGCTGTGGTTTTGAAACTAGCACTATGGCCTCCTAATTTTTCTATTTGTTTACTGAACCACTTTCTCATGGGGTTTAAAATTTGTTGTAGTGATTTAGTATATGAAAGTAGCGAATTTTGCAACGCTTACTGTTCTTAGACATAGACCTTTATTATACTTACTTTTGTTTTAGCGATTAAATCGTTATTATTTTATACATTGTTAGGCACAGTATTTTTCCGTTGATATATCCAATCTCCTTTCAAACCCTTTTCGTTAAACTCTTTTAGTTCATTTTTATCGATAGGACTGTTCATTTCAGGCACAATTAAATTATCTGAATAAATCATTACTTCTGTTCCTTTTGTCGCGTTATTTGCGTGGTAATTTAATTGATAAGTTCTTTGAAGAAATTTTGAATATAAATCACTAATGTTTTGGTCATTATCATAAGATACTAACCAATATCTATCTTTCAAATTACCAATTATTTCAGCAATTTGTTTGTGGTCGGCGTGTTCGTAGAAATTTATGTAAAGATCTTTACCTTTATTGTAATATGGTGGGTCGAAATAAAAAAGTGCCTGCTCGGGAAGTGTTTTACTTAGTTTTTGCGTTAAATCAACAGCATCTTCATGGTAAAGATTTATTCGGTTTTTATATCGACTTATTTTTTTAATTCTTTCAATTAATTTTTTTTTGTTGAAACGAGCATCCATTTTCCATTCTCCATCTTGATTTTTTCCTCCAATAACACCTGCTTTTAAAATACCAGACCTATTTGTGCGATTAAGAAAAAAAGTCGAAAACCCTACTTCAATTTCTGTGTAACTTTGATAGTTTTGTTGGATTATTTTCTGTTTTTTCCAATTATCAATATTTAGTTCCGTTCTCTCAATTTTATCTATGAATTTTTCAGTGTTTTGTAAAATTGAATTCCAAAATGAATAAATTCTTACGTCAAAGTCATTTATATGAACCTCACGCACAAATTCGTTAAAAAGAAGTGATAATGCTATGCTTGCACCACCAGCATACGGTTCAACGTAATGGCCATCATTGATTAAATTATAATCAATTAGTAACTGGATGTAGTATGACAATTTCGCTTTTCCTCCAGGATAACGAAGTGGCGAATAATGATTTGTTCTTAAATTAACTCCCATATTTTAACGAAAAAAACCTCTAAATTATCCCAATTCTTTTTCAGACTTTCTGGTTCTGGATGAAAATCTTTGTTATGAACATAGGCATTAAAAGTATTGATGGAAAAAATACTATCTTTCATTGTAGATGCTGTATACGCACCTTTTAATTTCTCTTTTCGTAGTATTTTTTTTGTTTCTAAATCTTTTGCAACACTTTTTAATTTGTGGCTCAATTTACTGCTATCATTTACAGATGCCAAAGGAAATGTCTCTAAATAAGTATCTAATGTTAATTCTATAAATACACGAAAAGTAATTGCTCCTGAATTTTCAAAATCCATTAAATCTAAATCTTTTAATTCGTGATATATTTTATTTACTCTTGGTTGGCTTATTGGTATAATTGTACTTTTAGGAATAATTGTTTTTCTCTTTGAGATTAGAGCAGTATTTTTTTTCCTGTCTTTTTTCGCTTTTTTTGGGTCAATTTTTTTTGGGCGTGTAGTACTAATTAATTCCCAATTCCCTGCTAATTCTTGAGTTTTATCAGGCAGATCAGCTTTCTTAAACGTTTCTAAATAGTTTAATCTGTCATCTTTATAATAAATGTCTTTAACCGTAAAATCTTTTCTCAATAAATCTCTGACTGCTTTTGTTAAGGGTTTAGCAACTTCGCTTGGTTCGAATTTAGTACGAACTTTTCCGTCCTTTATTTCAATTCCTGCTACTCGTCTAAAGTCTGGATCTGTAACTAAACGTTGTAATGAGGATGATTTAACATCTTTTAGTTTTGACTTTATATCTTTATCAACAGTACTTTCCTTGTGTAAAAAATCAATGACTTGTAAAGCATAACTTGATGTTCCTTTTACACGCTCGTCAAATCTTGCTTTTTGCTGCGCATCCCAACTTACAGTACCAATTCCGTCATTTTGTCCAGTATGTTTTAATTCTATCCAATGTTCAGCATCATCTTCAGTCTCAAAAAGTACGCAGTTTATTTTGTCGATTGGTGATTTGTTGTAATCTTCAGATAGTTTTCTGAAGTTATTAAGCAAAGCCTTTTTAGTTTCAGGAATTAGGTCAGGATTTTCTAATAACTTTAAAGCAGTTGCCCGTCTATTACCTTCAAGAATATTAAATTGGTCTTCTTTTTTTTCGTGTTGCACAACGAAAATTGGGTCACCGGGATTTAGCCCTTCTTCAACTATATCGGTCGCAAGTTTTATCAACTTAGAGCCTTGATCTTCTATCATTGTTTTAATTGCTTCTCTTTGGTTTCCAACCATCTCGAATCGAGGGTTTTCAGTATTAATGTGCAGATGTGATAATTCTTTAAGTTCTCTTGGGTATGCCATAGTTTAATGTTGGGTTAT
>CAZWVO010000122.1:0-6155 GCA_964637535.1 uncultured Flavobacteriaceae bacterium | reverse complement strand
GCATAGTCTTGTATTTGGCTTATTTCATTGTAGGAGTTTGCTAATCGGTCCAAAATTTTATTTCCGACACTTGCCCCTAAACTTCTTTCAAAGCATCGCTTTGTTTTCATTTTAAGGGCTCTAGGCAATATAAGGTTTTTGCCTTAGTACAAGACTTAAAAATTTGCTGGTTTGTTTTATTTGTTTCTCTGTCATTTTTCTAATAGTTCTTCTACTTCAGTATTCAAATTCATATCACTTTAAACTGCGTTACAAACGCATCTTCTATATCCTTATAGCTATTAGTACAATACACCCGGTCTATGGTTTCTTTCAACTCCTCAAAGCCATAGTTAAACTGCCCATGTGTAACATATAAGAACACTTTAGCAGCACCTTGTTTTTTTAACGCTTCCCCAAGAAATTTAAAGGTTCGTCCACCGTCGGCTAAATCATCAACAATGAGGCAGTCTTTATCCTTTACATCGCCCTGGATACTAATTTGTGGCGCCCCATTAACACGAACCTTATTAGAAGGCACCAAATCTGCTCCTAGTTTTTCAGCAATTTCATGAGTCGTTTTATAGGCGCCTGCATCTGGACTCACTAGGACCGGGTTTCCAATAGCTTCAAAAGTTTTTTTAACATACGGAAAATGGGATAATTTACTAGCGTTTTCTATCAATGCCAGAGAAATTGGGCTATGGGGATGTAAAATTTCTACCTTATCAAAACCCATGGTATTGATGAAATTTGCAATCACCTTTAAATCAAATGATTCGTTAGGATTAAAGCGTCTATCTGAACGTTGTCCTATTAAACAATAGATCGTCAAAGTTGCAGTAGCCGTTTTATCCATGCTGTTGGCTGCGTCCCAGGCTTCTTTTATAGCCGCAATAGCAAATAAATCTTCATAGCTATTGCCCCGAATACGGACTTCTAAATTTCCTTCTTCTACAATCTTAGCAGCAACTTGTCCGTCTTTAAACTTCCTTATTTCGTATTTCATCTTACTAATTTTAAAGGGTCAACAATTCGCTTTTAGAGCAGGTCATTTATTCGAGTTCTAATTTCTGCTATGGACGTTTTATGGATAAACTTGCCATCTTCAAAAATAACCTTCAATTCTCCTTTTTGCTCTTCCGCTTCGGTTACTTCATCAACTAAAATATACGCTCCGTCTACTTTATCGACACGTATCAATCCCTTCGCAGATTTCTTAACACCATCATCGGTAATGGGATCTTTAAAAATTTCCCTGCGTTCTCCATGAACAACCACTGAGGTTGCTTTCATGGCAAAACCAAAGGTGTCTCTAGTATTAAATTGATAGGTGAACGAACCAATGCCTAGAACCACGTTAGTTGAAGCAAAACCTTTGTCGTGCAGGCGTTGACAAATAGCTTCCGCACGTATTGTGGTAATACTATCTCCATATATAGCCCCAATATGTGGGTCTAAAACTTTGAAACCTTCCTGGTTTACGGTGCCTCCAAAAACATCCCAAAGTAACTCAACAACGCCTTTTTCGGCTGGGGTACCTTCTCCCATAGTGGCATTTGTTCCACAGATAATATCAACTGGGTCACCGCTATCTGGGCGAATCACTAATTTACCCTCACGAGCCAATACTTCCTCCTTTAATACAGGAAGGTAGTCCGTTAACACCTTCCATAAATCCCAAGTATCACTTACTACAGATAAAATTCCTTCAGGATAGGTTTTCATTAATTGTCTAAAGGTGCCTACCTCATCATCTTTTGTTCCTGCACACATTACAGAATGCTCTGTAGCATTTACAGAACCTACAACAAAACCCTCGGCATTATAATACTTTCTAAGTCCATGAATGACCGGCAAGGTGTCTGAACCTAAAAACACTGCAGCGTGTCCCATACCAGATGCTACAGCACTTTGTAAGCCACCCATACCCCTCATGGAAAAATCATGTCCTTGAAAATCAATAAAAGGTAGGTTTACAGCATCTGTTTTTAACGCCCATTTTTTAAAAATACGTTTGTAGTTTAGTGCAATAGAAGCCGATGTCATGGGTAACCACAACATGGTTGATAAAATGGTTTCTAAAAAATTGGTCACCCAATAAAATTCTTTTTTCGTATTTACAACGGTAAGCATAGGCACCCTAATAGGCACTTCTACCCCCTCTGGTAAGGACTTTACACGAATGGGTAAATACCCCAAATCGTGCAACTCCTCAAAATGTTTGACCTCGTAATCGGTATTTAGGTATAACGACAATTCTTCTTTTAGTTCAGCACACACAACCGCTTTAGGTTTTGAAAAGAAATTATTTTCAAAATAGTCGGCCAACCATTGCATTACATATTGCTGACCAAAAGAGAGCACTTTATCACAACCCTTAGGAGCATATTTGTTACTCCTAGGTGTCCAGTTAGAGTATACCTCTTCAGTTCCTTTAGGGTATTGTTGGTGATGTCCTGTTTTATAACCGTCTGTAAGTAGTAATGCGTTCATAGTTTTATTCTTTTTAGATGAATCTATATTGAGGCTAAATGCTATAGCTAGTTAACGCTCTTTCTTGAGTATTATTTAATTTGTATGTAAAGCATTAGCTCAACTCTCACAAATACGTTACATTAATTTTTTTTGCGTATTTATTACACAAATATAAAATGCGATATTGGATACTACAAATTATTTTGCGTTTTTTTTACACAAAATAAGATTTATGCAAGAAGTGAATAGTTATATTTCGAAGATGATTCCCTCTTTTTTAAGTTGAAAATAGCGTTTCTTATTAAAGCTAAAAAGGCTCGCAGGCCTGCCTCTGCCTATGGAAACCTTTTCCTCCAATTCATCCAAAACTTGTAGGCTGGTAATTTTCTTTTTGAAATTTCTTCTATCAATTTCACGATCTAACAAGGTGGTGTACAATTTTTCCAAATCGGAAAAAGGGAACTTTTTATCGAGTAATTCAAAACCAATAGGTTCATACGTAATCTTCCCTTGCAGTCTTTGAATTGCCATTTTTAGAATTTTCTTATGGTCAAAGGCGAGTTTGGGCAATTTTTTAATAGTAAACCATGCCGCTTTTTTTGCATCGGTGGCTGCTTGCAATTGAAACGCATTGGGTTTAACCAATCCAAAATAAGCTACAGATACGACCCTACCCCTAGGGTCTCTTTTTACATCCCCAAAAGTATATAATTGTTCTAGGTAATTCACTTTAGCACCGGTCTCCTCTGCTAATTCTCTTTTCACAGCTTCCTCTAAATTCTCCTTTTCCAATACAAAGCCTCCTGGTATGGCCCATGCATCCTTATGGGGTTCGTATTTACGTTTCACCAGTAGGACCGATATATTTCCAGATTCATATCCAAAAACAACAGCATCTACAGCAAGTTGAATTTTGTTTTTCATTATATGCGTAATTATTACACAAATATAGTGAAGATTGGCACATACTGCTATTGGTTGTTGAATTTCTATTATGGCTGATTACAAAGTTTAGGCCTTATAAATAAGGTCCTAGCTGGATTCGTTCGTTTTTGTTCATGGGTCAGAGAAGTACACTGTCTGTACACAAAACCACGTCTAATCTTTTTCAGGAAATAAAAACCCCGCACTTAAAAGCACGGGGTTTTGGACTGCTGTGGTCCCACATGGGCTCGAACCATGGACCCCCTGTCCCGATAGCTATCGGGAGATTCAGGTGCCGCTAGTTTCATTTAATACTTTTTCTCTTAGTTCACTATATCTCGCAAGATTCTCAATATAAATCCGGCTCTTCATTGATTTAAGTTTTCGTTCTAAACGAACTGCATGCGAATAATCATCACATTCAAATTTTAAAAACAATACCCAATCATTGGCCTGAGACGTATAAGTTTGCGAACCGTATTTTCCGGAATTATGATTTTCAATCCGACGTTCTAAATTTTCATGGCAAGCACCAATGTAGAATCTATTTAAACTTTTACTTTGTAGAATATAAGTGTGCGCCATTTCTTGAAACAAAAAAAGGGAAGCTGCGATGCTTCCCTTTGTGGTCCCACATGGGCTCGAACCATGGACCCCCTGATTATGAGTCAGGTGCTCTAACCAGCTGAGCTATAGGACCAAATTTTGGACTGCAATATTACCACTTATTTTTTAAGGGTGCAAGCCTCTTACACCCCTATTCTTCTATTTCCTGACAGAGCTCTACCAAAACCCCATTAGTGCTTCTTGGGTGTAAAAAAACCACCCATTTGTTATCTGCTCCCTTTTTAGGTTCTTCATTAAGCACCGTAAATCCTGCCGCCTTTAAGCGTGCTATTTCTGCAACAATATCGTCTACAGCAAATGCAATATGGTGAACTCCTTCGCCCTTTTTTTCTAAAAATTTGGCAATAGGCCCTTCATTATCTATAGCCTCTAGCAATTCTATTTTATTGGGTCCATTCTTAAAAAAAGCGGTTCGCACTTTCTCCGAAGCTACCTCCTCTATCTTGTATTGCGGAGCGCCCATAAGCGCCTCAAACAAGAGGTTTGACGCCTTTAAATCTTTAACCGCTATTCCTATGTGTTCTATTTTATTCATTCCTTCGCTAGTATAAAACTAAAATACGCAATTTGTACGTACTTTTGCCCTATGGAAACACAGCGACAAAAAAAGATTGGTGGTGTTATACAGCAAGATATTGCTGATATTCTGCAACGCGCTGCTACAGATGGCGGACTAAAAGGAACATTAATCTCTGTTTCCAAAGTAAGTGTTACTACAGACCTTTCTATTGCCAAGGTCTATGTAAGTATTTTTCCATACCAAAAAGCTCAGGAGTTACTAGCGGGCATACAGTCTAATGAGCCTTTAATTAAACATGAGCTAGCAAAGCGGACAAAGCATCAACTTCGGAGAATTCCACAGTTATCCTTTTTTCTAGACGATTCTTTAGAGTACATAGACAACATAGAAAAATCGTTAAAGGGCGAAGAGAACCCTATTGAAAATCCGGATTTGCTAGACAAAAGAAAAAAATCTTAGCGTTTGAATTTTTCCTTGTACATCGCTAAGCGGTATTTACGTTCTAAAAGCAGCCAAAATGCGGTTAACATCATCAACTTTATTACCTTTCTTGTAATAGTTATTGGCTCTGCCGCTCTTTTTGTTGTGCTCTCTGCCTTTACGGGCTTAAAAACGTTTAGCCTTTCCTTTAGCAACACCTTTGATCCGGACCTTAAAGCAAGTCCCGTAACTGGTAAATTTTTTTCCATCTCTCCAGAACAAGAACAACAGTTAAGTAACATAAAGGGAATTACATCTTACGCCAAAGAGTTAGAAGAGCGGGTGTATTTAAGACATCAAGAAAAGAGTCAGCCCGCATATATAAAAGGGGTAGATGAAAATTACAATGCCATTACCGGCATGGATAGCATTCTGTATTTAGGACAGTGGATAGAGGGGCAACAGCAGGGTGTTGTAGGTATTGGAATAGCAAGTGCCCTTAACCTTACGGTAAACAGCACACGTAGCCCTTTAGTGCTTATGGTTCCAAAACCTGGAAAAGGTTCTTTTGCGCAGCAAACAAAGCGCTTAAATGAAATTCCTGTTGTAGTAAGTGGCATTTATTATCTAGAAGAGGATCTGGATAAAAAATACGTTTTCACAGATTTAGCATTGGTGCGTGCCTTATTAGAAAAGGATGATACTCAAATTTCTGGACTCAATTTTAAACTAGATGCAGCGGTACCAGAATCTGAGATTAGACAACAGGTGGCTGCAGTTTTTAACGAACAAATTATTTTAGCAAACAGAGAAGAACAGAACAGCACCTTATACAAGATGCTAAACACAGAAAATGTGGCTACCTATCTCATTTTTACGCTCGTTTTAATTATCGCTCTTTTTAATGTGGTTGGGGCTATTATAATGATGATTTTAGACAAACAGCAAAATTCCAAAACCTTATATAATTTAGGGACTACCATAAAAGAGCTTAGGCGTATTTATTTTTTGCAAGGCGTGTTGGTAACCGGTATTGGCGGTCTGGTTGGGGTGGTTATTGAATCGCTCCTTATTGGTTCGCGGTTGGCTTTTGGGTGGGTAAGAATTGGCGTTTCACTGGCGTATCTGGTTGTGTTTAGATTGGTTAACGTATGCGTTGTACTAGCTACTATTATTGTCTTAGGTATAATTGCTTCAAAAATTGCGA
>CAZWVO010000121.1:0-6179 GCA_964637535.1 uncultured Flavobacteriaceae bacterium | reverse complement strand
CCAGAAGTCAGGATAGGATTTTGAAACCACTTCTGCATCTTCAATAAAAATAGGTGTTTTAAGGGCCAAAGGAGCAAAAGCCATTGCCATTCTATGATCGTTATAGGTGGCAATTGTTACATTTTTTTCAATAGCTGAAGCGGCTTGTAAAGTAAGCGTATCATTACTTACGCTAATCTGAGCTCCCAATTTAGACAGTTCTTCTTTTAAAGCTTCTAACCTATCTGTCTCCTTAATTTTTAGTGTGTGTAAGCCCGTAATATGACACTGCACACCCAATCCAAAACAACTTACCGCTAGTGTTTGTGCAATGTCTGGCGCATTACTTAAATCTGCTTCGAAGACCTTAGGCAACTGATTGCTTACTTTTTCTAAGATAATCTCATGGTTTTCATAGGTAGTGCTGATTCCAAAAGAACGATACACATCTGCAAGACAACTATCGCCTTGCAAACTATCTTTTTTATAAGCCGATAAACGAATTGTAGTACCTAGCTCGCATAAGGCTACAATGCCATAAAAATAAGAAGCCGAACTCCAATCAGATTCTACTACCAAGGTAGACGGTTTTGATTCACCTAGTGGCTTTACGCTTATAACATTACCTTCAAAAGCAGTAGTAACTCCTATTTGGGTTAATAAAGCTAGTGTCATTTTAATGTAGGGCACAGATGTAATTTTACCCTCAAGTTCCAGCGTTAAACCATTGGTAAGTTGCGGCGCAATTAGCAATAAGGCAGAAATATACTGACTACTCACATTTGCTGGCAAACGCACTCTATGCTGTGTTAGTTTTTTGCCTCGTATTCGTAAGGGAGGATACCCTTCTTCTTGGGCATACTCAATAGCTGCCCCAAGTTGTGTTAGGGCTTCTACTAAAATTTTAATAGGGCGTTCTGTCATACGCTGAGATCCTGTAAGCAGTACCTCCTTACCTTCCTGAGATGCAAAATACGCCGTTAAAAAGCGCATGGCCGTACCTGCATGATGAATATCTACGGTACCCTTACTCACTGCTAAGCCCTTTTGCATGACCTGGGCGTCATCGGAATTAGAGCAATTTTCAATGGTAATATCTGCGTACAGCGCTTTTAAGAGTAACAGCCGGTTAGACTCACTTTTAGAACCTGTTATTTTTACTTTGGCGTTTAGTAGCCCAGAAGGCGGAGCAGATAATTGTATTTTCAAGGGTAGTCGTATTAAGCGTTCCTATAAAAAAATGGAACTGCAAATATAACACTATTTCAACTTTTGATTGTTATGATGTCTGTTGTGATCCCGCTTTGTTTTCAAGGCTAATTTTTGATCAAAAGCCTCTTGTAAATCCACTCCCGTCTGATTGGCCAAACACAGTACTACAAAAAGTACATCTGCCAACTCTTCTCCCAAATCTTTTTCCTTGTCCGAGGCTTTTTCGCTCTGCTCTCCGTACCTACGTGCAATAATGCGGGCCACTTCTCCTACTTCTTCCGTCAGTTGTGCCATATTGGTCAACTCATTAAAATAACGAACGCCATGGTTTTTGATCCAATCGTCTACGGTACGTTGTGCATTTTGAATGTCCATCCTTTAAATTTTGGATAAAACTACTTTTTCTGTTTCTTTTTCCACCATTTGACGGTAAAATTCTTTTAAAGCTTCATAATCTACAGGCGATATAATAGCAGCATTCATGGCTACTGAAGCTGTAACACTAATGCTAGGGCCATTTTCCTGAATCTGATACTTAAAAGATCCTAAATTTTTAGGCAGTGCAAGAGCCATAGGAGTAGGTAGTGATTCTACCTTATACCCTTCTGGTATTGCTATGTTAATAGCATACTTATCTGTCCATGGAAAACCAAAATCTACAGGATATTCTCTTTTTTCTAGTTTAAAAGGGTTTTCATCTGTAACCATATGAAAGAAGGGAGAAAAGTAAAGTTTATCACTTACTACATCTACCATATCTTCTTTATAAAACTCAAAAGATTGCACTACAGGTTTGCCTAGGTTCTCATTGTTTAGCAAACTGTAATTAGAAATTTCAATATCGCTACTTTCCTTCTCCAGTGCTTCTAAAAATGTATCTTCTGTAGTACGGTTGTACTTTTGTCTAAAGAATAGCGCGTAATGATTGGTATACTGTTCTCTACACTTTCCATTAATAGAGCCATCTTCATTAAGCACTACATTCATGACAATATTATCTAAAGATTTCAGCTTGGGCATTAAATCTATGGTGGTTGAATTTCCATTTTCTGAAATCATTCTACCAAACCAATTTAAGGTTCTAACTGGCAGCACATTAGGGGTGCTATACGGGTCTGTAGCATCTATTAATGTATAGCCATCTCCCACTTTTGCAGCTACTATCACATAGTTAAAACCTTCTAGGGTGGGGAAAAGTGGAACACCATGGTCTCTAGTGCTCACTAAAACGGGATGTGCTGTTATTCCCGCATGATGCAGCATAGCAACCAGCATAAGGTTCATATCTCCGCTATTTCCAGTTTTGTTTTTAAAGGCTTTCTTTACCCCTTCTTCGCAATACATTCCTCTTGAACCATTCCATTTTACATTCTTCCGCAGAAAAGTTAAGGTTCGTACAATTTTATCTCCTTCCCCAGTGGCTCCAGCCAATTCCTGATCCAGTGCATCTTCAAAATAGTTGGTCTTCTTCATTTCGGTACCAAAAGATTGGCCATTATAAATAGTTTTTACCACATCGTCCCAAGATTTGGAATAGTTCTCATAGGTACTCCCTGGAATTTCTAAGGAAACAATTTCAAATTTTACCGCAGAGCGATAATTGTTGATGTTTGAAACGTATTTTTCTGGCTTTAAAGCAGGGATATTTTGTTGGTCAAATGTTGTTTTAACTACATCTATACCCAATTGACTATCCCTAGACCTACTTATATCTGGCTTTATCATTAAAAAGCCTCTCTGATTTTGGTTAAACTTAAAATAGTCTAAAATGCGCATTTCTGCCGTAAGCTTTTTAATAGGAATTTCTTCTTGCAGTACAAATTCATCAATGCTTTGTACAAAAGGCGAACTAACTTTATATTTATATTCTACTACAGATCCCTCTTTTACTTGCGGAAAAGTAAGTTTTACTTGGTTCAAATTTTTAGAATATTCAGATCTAAAAATACCGTCTTTACCCAATTTAGTTTCTACCATTTTACCACCTTCAAGGTTATAGGTATACCCTTTTAAACTGGTAAATTTCTCATCGGTACTTCCACTTTTAAAGAGGTTAATTGTTTTGGTAGCGTAATCTAGGCCTGCCTTGTCGTATATTTTTATACGCTCATGCACTTCTGTTATGAGTTGCAATCCGCTACCCGAATAATATTGGTAATAGGATTTACGATCTTTATACAAGTATGAGGCTGTAACCGAAGCGTCTGACGGATATGCCATTTCTTGCAATTCTTCCATGGAGACCTTTCCAAATTTATAGTCTTGAGCCTGTAACGAAAAGCCCAATAAAAAAAGACATAGTGTTATTCGTATTGTAGTTATCATTGGTGTGTTATCTTATTTGGTTAGCACTAGTTTTAAGTTATCGCCTTTAGCTACTTTTCTTCTAAAATTGCGATAAGCATCGTATTCTTCTTTTGGGTATCTCCCCTTTTTTATAAGCAATTTTCTGGTGTACAATAATTCCTTTTCGGAAAGCTGAGTTACGCTAGCTTCATAGGTTCCATATTTACTCTCTTCTTTCATGGGAGCAGGAAGTTTGCCCAAGGTATAATTATCTGGAAGGGCTACTGTAAAACTACTTTCATCCATATATCCCCTAGAAATTTCGAAAGGTTGCTTACGGCTTCTATACCTATCTGGAACAAAACTATTGGCATCAAAGGGGTTAATTTTAAACAGCAGATCTGCACCCGCTTTACTTGCATAAGAAGGAACCTCTACTACTATACGCTCTACAAATTGAACTTGTGACCTATCGTTAGTGAATTCCATTTCCTTTACACGCAGGCCGTTAATATTGCTCCAGTACTCCTTGTAGTATTCGTCTTTTTCTTTATCGGAATACGCTGCTAGATGGTAGTGATTATCGTACTGTATTCCTTTGCTAATAATCGCTACCTCAGCGGTTAAATTACCTTCTGGAGTAAGGGTATAATTCGCTTTGGTTTGTTTTATATTATCCTCATTAAGGTAGGTTGCTGTGTGTTTTATGGCACCTCCATCTGGGGTAACTACAAGCACATCTCTATCATCTGTAAAATCGCTTAAAAAGCCAAAAGGAATTTCCTGACTTGTGCATTCTAACCAAATATCTTCGCCCTCATTTGGAATGTTAAGAATAACATGATTCCCTTGCATAGAGGCAAAATCCGATTCTAGGCTTCGCTTTGCATTTCCTGCCCATACAATGCTGTAATACGCCTCAATGCCCTGCGATTTTAGCAGGGCTTTAGTATAGTTGGTGAGTCCTTTACAATCTCCATATTTAACCTTATCCACCTCCGCAGCGGTAATTGGCATCCAACCTCCAATTCCCAATTGCACGCTTATGTATCTGGTATTATCTTGTACATATTGGTAAATCTTTTTTGCCTTTTCTATGGGATCATCAACACCTTGCACCAAGGCATTCATTTTTTCAATAGTTGCCTGAGGCAATACATCTCTTTCTTGTAGTAAGCGTTCATATTGCCATTTTCCAAAACTAGCCCAATCTTCTCCTTCACCATTAACTCCGGCAAGATTAAATTTATTTAAACCCACAAACAGTTGCGGTTCAATTTCGTAAAATGACGGGCTTAACATTTCTTGTCGCGCGGCTGGCATATTTACCAATTCATAGTGCACGATATTCCCGGAAGATAAATTGGTAATGGGGTATCCGTCAAAATTTTTCTCTTTTTTGCGAATAACGGTACCTTCTGGATACATGAGCTTATAGCTGCTCTTCTCCGTACTTACTTTATAATCGTCTACTGGAGACCATTTGGGTATAAATGCGGTATTCGCTGTCTCATAGGTATATGAGAAGGCGACGGTATACGGGTATGAGGTAGGAACATACTCAAAATACTTAAGTCGAGAATCACTATATAGTGTCCCTCCATCTACAGCACTTACGTCTTTAAAATCTTTCTTTTTTATTTTCTTGATCTCCTTACCCTGCTGATTGTATACCAGCACTTCGATGTCCTTAATTTTGGTAACCAGGTCATAATATGCATATGGATTAATTGCAGATTGCCCGGCACTTTTTAACACGCTCACGACACGTTTTTTACGCACAGACATCTTCTTATCGGAGAGCAATGTAATTTCAGTTTCATCTACTCTAACAACTGCGTTAGCATTCTCTGTAAGGGAAGCATCTAATAAAAGAGACTGATAATTTACGTCTTGCTGGGCCTGTAATGTAACAAATAGAAGAAACACCCACAAAGGCAAAAAGTGGCGTATATGCATTGGCTTGGTTTTTTTAAGGGCGTTAAAGTAATGTTAAAAGTTGTAAAAACCTTACACGATAGCAAAAAAAATCGATTAACTATTTTATTCCTTAGATTTGGTATCTATTATAATGGTTACCGGGCCATCATTTATTAATTGCACCTTCATATCTGCCCCAAAAATTCCGGTACCCACCTCTTTGTCAAGGTCTTGCTCTATCTGCCTTAAAAACTGCTTATAAATAGGAATAGCAACATCTGGCTTAGCTGCTTTAATATAGGAAGGCCTATTTCCCTTTTTGGTTGCTGCATGTAACGTAAACTGACTCACCACAATAGCATCACCACCCGTTTCCAAAATGGAAGCATTCATAATACCTTTTTCATCATTAAAAATTCTGAGATTAGCAATTTTACGAGAAAGCCACGCTATATCTTGAGGTGTATCTTCGGCTACAATTCCTAGAAGAATTAGGAGTCCTTTATCAATTGCTGCAACCACATTACCTTCTATGGTAACGCTGGCTTTACTAACACGTTGTATTACTGCTCTCATTTTTTATCTCCATAAGTATCCGTTCTATAGGTATCCTCTTCACCCGTGACCATTTGTTCGTAACTACGGTATCTGCTCCAGGCTACTTCATTTGCCTCTAATGCAGCTTTTACTGCACAGTTAGGTTCATTTAAATGAAGGCAATTATTAAACTTACATTGGTCTTTTAGTTGAAAAAACTCTGGGAAATAGTCCACTATTTCCGC
>CAZWVO010000120.1:4786-6238 GCA_964637535.1 uncultured Flavobacteriaceae bacterium | reverse complement strand
GCTATATCCTTATTTCCTTACTATTAACCTATATCACAATCGATAGAAAAGAACATGATGCCAATCGTGATAAACTAATCTACCTCACTACAAACGGAATGCATTTAGATGTTGTAATACCTGTCAAAAACCTAGATAGCATAACCCTAACTGGAATACAATATCAGGAAAACGAAACATATTTATCTTTTGGTTGGGGTGATGAGAATTTTTACTTGAACACCCCTACTTGGGGAGATTTGACTGCAAAAAATGCCTTTAACGCGCTGTTTGTAAAAAGCTCAACCTTATTACACCTTACTAGGTATACCCAACAAAATAAGGACTGGGTTCCTATAAAAGTAAGTGATGTTGAACTGCGAAAATTGAATACTTACTTACAAAGTACATTTGAGACCAATGCTGATGGAATGAAGGTATTATTGGAAAATAAAGGATATACTGCTACAGATGATTTTTATAAATCGAAAGGCAGTTATTCTTGTTTCAAAACCTGTAATACTTGGGTAAATACCGGATTTAAAGAAAGTGGATTAAAATCGTGCTTATGGACGCCTTTTGATTTTGGATTAATACAGAAACACAAAGAAAACGATTAGTCTAGTCTTTCTATTTGTTTCATTATTTGTTCTGCTTCATAGACCTTGTCATCGCTTTTTTTTCGATTAACCGAAGACAGCTTATGCGCTTCTTTGAGTAGGTTATGATATTTTTTTTCAAGGATTTCCTTTTCTGAATTCTTTTTAAACAGTCCAAACATTAGCATCTATTTTTCTTTATTTTAGGTGAAACACCATTATACTCCAATACGATAAAATTACAAAATGTTTATCTTTTTAGCTAAAAAATTAAACAAAATATGTGTAACCAGAATTTGCTACGCTTTTTTTTGCGAAAACAACCGCCGAAATTACATGGAATAAATTTTTTGATTGCCATTTCCCTACATATCTTTGCAGCTGCATTAGGCCCACGTGGCGGAATTGGTAGACGCGCTACCTTGAGGGGGTAGTGTTCGCAAGGACGTGCTGGTTCGACTCCAGTCGTGGGCACAAATCCCAATCTTAAACAGGTTGGGATTTTTTTATACTATGATGTTTTACGTATACATTCTTTACGCCAAAAAACATGACCAATATTATATTGGGCAAACCGCCAATATCAAAGATCGATTACGCCGGCATAATGCGGGATATGAAAAAGCTACGGCAAGGTATCTTCCTTGGGAACTATTTTGGCAAACCACAAAAAATTCTCGCAAAGAAGCTATGACTTTAGAACGCAAACTAAAAAATTTATCTCGAAAACGTCTCACAGAATTTGTTGCAAAATACAGTTGAGCTGGCCGTTGACGCCTCGCAAAGCTAGGGTCAAGGTGCCGACCGTAAGCGTCGGCATTCGACTCCAGTCGTGGGCACAAATCCCAATCTTAAACAGGTTGGGATTTTTTTA
>CAZWVO010000120.1:0-4686 GCA_964637535.1 uncultured Flavobacteriaceae bacterium | reverse complement strand
CCGTAAGCGTCGGCATTCGACTCCAGTCGTGGGCACAAATCCCAATCTTAAACAGCTTGGGATTTTTTTTATTGGTCTAGAAAAGAAAATCATTGACATCTTGCCCATTTTTTTGATCTAGAAGTACTATTTTTAAAACACGAAAATAAGGTAAGATGAGTATCACTTGGAAAGGGGTAATGCCTGCAGTTACTACAAAGTTTACAGAAGATGATCAATTAGATCTAGAAACCTTTGAACGTAATATAAACGCACAACTAGAAGCGGGAGTTCACGGTATTGTTTTAGGAGGTTCTTTAGGCGAAGCAAGTACATTAAGTACCGCAGAAAAACGTATTCTTACCAAAACTACCGTAGCTTTTGTTAAGAATAAGGTGCCTGTATTAATTAATATTGCTGAACAAACTACCAAAGCTGCAATTACTGCAGCCCACCAAGCGGAAGAAGATGGTGCTACCGCGCTAATGATGCTGCCCCCTATGAGATATAAAGCTGGGGATTTAGAAACAGTCACTTATTTTAAGGCTGTTGCCAATAGTACGTCTCTACCTATTATGGTTTATAATAACCCTGTAGATTATAAAATTGAGGTTAGCTTAGACATGTTCGATAGTTTGTTAGAATGTGACAATATAGAAGCCGTAAAAGAATCTACTCGGAATATTTCTAATGTTACTCGTATTAAAAATCGTTTTGGAGAGCGCTTAAAAATTATGACTGGTGTAGACCCATTAGCTTTAGAGAGTTTACTTATGGGTGCCGATGGATGGGTTGCTGGATTAGTAGATGCCTTCCCCGCCGAAACCGTAGCTATATACGAATTGCAGCGCGTAGGACGTATTCAAGAAGCTTTAGCGATATACCGATGGTTTATGCCACTTTTAGAGCTCGATATTGATCCAAAACTCGTGCAAAATATAAAACTAGCTGAAGTTGCCACCGGAATTGGAACAGAATATGTAAGGCCTCCTCGCCTGCCCTTAGCTGGCGAAGAAAGAAGACGCGTTTTAGCTATTATTGAAGAAGGACTACGAACACGTCCAATATTACCGGACTATAAAAATTTACCTGATGTTAGCCATACGCCCCAGCTGTGAAAATTGCAATAAAGCACTTCCTTTTGATGCGGAAGATGCCATGATATGCACTTTTGAATGTACCTTTTGTAAGGACTGCGTAGCTACCTTTCAGCATATTTGCCCCAATTGTATGGGAAATTTAAGTCCTAGGCCTATTAGGCCTGCGCAGCTCTTGGAAAAGTATCCAGTTTCCGAAACCATTGTACATAAACCTGTTGATTTGGATACTCATTTAAAAAAAATACAAGCAAAATGATTATTGGAAAAAATTATATTGGAAGTTCGCTTAGTGCAGAAGGCGCAGTAACGTTTACCACTTTTAATCCGCTTTTAGGCATTGCTAACGACACCGTTTTTACTGAAGCTAGCGCTGCAGAAATTGACGCGGCGGTAGCACTAGCTGCCACTGCTTTTGAAACTTACAGTACGTTAGCTGGTGTTCAAAAAGCAGCTTTCTTAAATGCTATTGCTGATGAAATTTTAGCCCTAGATGACACCTTAATTAGCGTTTACTGTGCGGAAACGGGTTTACCAGAAGGCAGAGCTAAAGGAGAAAGAGGAAGAACTGTTGGACAACTACGGACATTTGCCACTGTAGCTGAAGAGGGGTCATGGGTAGAAGCTACCATTGACACCGCTATACCAGAGCGTTCTCCAATACCTAAACCAGACCTAAGAAAAATGCTTATTCCACTTGGGCCTGTTGTCGTATTTGGAGCAAGTAATTTTCCGCTAGCCTATTCCACTGCTGGAGGAGATACTGCTGCTGCCTTAGCTGCTGGCTGTCCTGTTATTGTAAAATCGCATCCTATGCATGCGGGTACCGGAGCTTTGGTAGCCAGTGCAATACTAAAAGCTGCTGAAAAAACCAAGATGCCAAACGGAGTATTCTCTAACCTCAACAGTAGCGGCATAGAGGTGGGCGTACAACTAGTACAACATCCTCAGGTAAAAGCGGTAGGCTTTACAGGAAGCATAAAAGGAGGTAGGGCTTTATATGATTTAGCGGCCCAAAGAGAAGAACCTATCCCTGTTTTTGCAGAAATGGGAAGTGTTAATCCAGTGATATTATTACCTAAAGCCTTAACAAAGCGAGCAGAAATCTTAGCACAAACTTATGCCCGTTCGGTTACCCTTGGAACTGGGCAATTTTGCACCAATCCGGGGCTTATCTTAGGTATAAAAAGTACAGTGCTAACCACATTTATCAAGCAGCTTTCTGAGGAAATTTTAAAGATAAATCCTTCTTGTATGTTACACCCAAATATTGAGAAGGCGTATATCAAAAATAAGGCTATGGCACTTGAACAGGAAGGTTTGCGTGTTGAAGCAGACTTCCAAGGTGAACTAGAATCGCATTTTGCTGCACCTACTGTTACCACTGTAGATGGAGAAGTATTTTTAAACAACACTACCCTGCATCAAGAAGTTTTTGGGCCCTATACCCTAGTAGTGCAATGCAAAGATATAACACAACTTACTCAAATTATTGCGCAACTAGAAGGACAACTCACAGGAACTATTATTGCCGAAGATGAAGAATTAGAAGAGTACTCGGAGGTAGCATCAAACCTAAAACAACGTGTGGGTCGTATTATTTTTAATGGCGTACCCACCGGAGTAGAAGTTTGCCCATCTATGTTGCATGGCGGGCCCTATCCCGCCTCTACAGATAGCAGATTTACGGCAGTAGGAATCCACGCTATTAAACGATGGGTACGTCCCTTTAGTTATCAGGATTGGCCCAATGCTGCATTACCAGTAGAGCTGAAGAATGAAAATGCGTTACATATTATGCGCTATGTAAACAATTCGTGGACTAACAAACCTATTTGATGTAATAAAAAAAACATGGCAATACACACTTTTAACTGTATTGACGGGCACACCTGTGGAAATCCTGTACGACTCGTAAAAACAGGAGGGCCTAAACTTGTGGGGAAATCCATGAGTGAAAAACGGCAGCATTTTTTGAAAGAGTTTGACTGGATCAGGAAAGGTCTAATGTTTGAACCTCGAGGACATGATATGATGAGTGGCAGTATTCTTTATCCACCTCATGATCCCAATAATGATTTTGCCATTTTGTTTATAGAAACTTCAGGCTGTCTTCCCATGTGCGGTCATGGTGCAATTGGCACTATAACTATAGCCATACAGGAAGGATTGGTAACTCCAAAAAAACCAGGAAAAATTAGAATGGAGGCTCCCGCTGGCTTGGTAGAAATTAGCTATGGACAAAGGGAAGGAAAAGTAGATTGGGTTCAACTTACTAATGTAAAAAGTTATTTGGCCCAAGAAGGTTTGGAAATAGATTGTCCGGATCTTGGCACTTTGGTTTTTGATGTTGCCTATGGAGGTAATTTCTATGCCATTTTTGATCCTCAGGAAAACTTCTCTGGAATACAAGAGTATAACGCTGGACAGCTAGTAGATTGGTCTCGAACAGTTCGAAAGCGCATTAATATAAAATATCCTAATTATTTTACGCATCCCGAAGATACTAGTATTTCTGGGGTTTCACATTTGTTATGGACGGGAGATGTCATAGATAAAACAGCCTCTGGCCGTAACGCCGTATTCTATGGTGACAAAGCCATAGATAGATCGCCGTGTGGTACAGGAACTTCTGCCCGGATGGCACAGTTGTACGCCAAGGGAAAGCTGAAGCTTAATGAAGCCTATGTCCATGAAAGTTATATTGGATCAAAATTTACAGGAAAAGTTATTGCAGAAAGCAGTTTAGCTGGAAAACCAGCCATAATTCCAAGTATTAAAGGATGGGCTAAAGTATACGGTTATAATACCATAACTATTGATGACGATGATCCTTATGCGCATGGTTTTCAAGTAGTTTAGCCAGGGTAATAGACACTATAAGCAAGATAGATCACTAATTTTAGCAGTAATGAAAACGTGTATTATAATAGGAGGAGGAATCATAGGCTTAAGCTGCGCCTATTACTTACATAAGGAAGGCCATAAGGTAACAGTTATTGATAAGTCCAATTTAAACACTGGGGCATCTTATGTAAATGCCGGATATTTAACACCAAGTCATATTATACCTCTTGCCGCTCCTGGGATGATCGCCAAAGGTATTAAATGGATGTTCAATAGTAGTAGCCCATTTTACATGAAACCACGGTTGGATATGGATTTTTTGCGCTGGGCTTGGTACTTTAATAAATCTGCTACTAAAACTAATGTTGCCAAGGCTATACCCTTAATTAAAGATATTAACCTACTCAGTAAAGACCTCTATACAAGCTTGCATGAGTCTGGAGAATTGGGCGATTTTCAATTGGAAAAAAAGGGTTTACTGATGCTGTATAAAACGGATAAAGAAGGAAACCATGAAAAAGAAGTTGCGCAAAGAGCAAAAGATGAAGGTTTGGCTGTAAACAAGCTCACCGCTAAAGACTTAGCAGCGCTACAACCCGGACTTTGTTCTGATGTTAAGAGTGCAGTGCATTATGAATGTGATGCCCATACCTCTCCAAATGAAATCATGGAAAAATTAAAAACCTATCTACAAAAACAACAGGTAGTTTTTAAACCGAATGAAGAAGTTGTTGACTTTAAATTTAAGGGAGACGTATTACAT
>CAZWVO010000119.1:695-6245 GCA_964637535.1 uncultured Flavobacteriaceae bacterium | reverse complement strand
GTATCATAATTGTAAATACCTACAGGCCTTTAAGGCACTAAATTTTTCTTTTTGGAGTTATTTAATTAACCCTATTAAAAACCAAACTACTGATTATGAGCTCATATAAGGAAAAACTTAGTATTTTATCTGAAATGATATCTTTTGCCAAGGTGGATAATGAGTTAAAAGAAATAGAATATGATTTTTTATTAGGTGTAGCTAAACACCTTGGTGTAGATCAACTTACTTTTGAAGGCCTTATGGAGAAGAAAGCAGAACATGTGGTTCCTAAATCTCAGGCGGATCGAATTCTGCAGTTTCATCGCTTAATTCTTCTGATGAATGTAGACAAAAAACAAACCAGTATAGAAATAACTAGGCTTCATAATCTAGGTTTGGATATGGGCTTACCACCATCTGCAATTGACCAAGTGTTAGAGGTGATGCATCAATATCCAGATTTTTTGGTCCCTTCTAATGTCCTAATAGATATTTTTAAGGCACACTACAATTAGGCATCAATTTTTTTACATTGATCAATAGAAATAATGCTAGAATAGACTGCTTTAGCGGTCTTCTTGTCGTATAAAGGCATTTAAATAATGTCAAAAAGGCAGTGTTACATCGCTTATAGCTGACAAAAAGGCATTAATCCTGTATTGGAATATCTTTTGCCATACTATTCATGAATTACAAAGTCAAATAAAAATTTAAAATTATGAATAGTATAAAAAGAAGTAATGTTTACATTCCCGCTTTAATGAATGAAATTTTTAAACCGGATTGGTTTGGGGGGTCAGAAGTATTAAATGCTCATCGTCCCGCGGTCAATATAAAAGAAAGTGATACTGAATTTGAATTGGCACTCATGGCTCCCGGAAGAACTAAAGAAGATTTTAATATTGAAATAGATGATCATGTATTAACCGTATCTACAGCGGATACCGATTCAGAGGATGAAGCTAAAGAAAACTATACGATAAGAGCGTTTAGTCTTAGTAGTTTTAAAAGAGCCTTTAGCTTACCTAATAGTGTTAAGGAGGAAGCTATTAAAGCCTCTTATACAGCTGGTATTTTATACCTTACTCTTCCTAAAAAGGAGGAAGCTTTGCCAAAGCCTAAAAGAGCAATAGATATACAATAATTAGAGTTACAAGATTATGTAATTCTGCAAACTGCTGCAGATTTCATAGTGTTTTTTAGTTGGTTAGTTAAAAAGTGCCCGGACCTTGCGGTTAGGGCACTTTTTTTGGTTGCCTGTATACTATTGTAGCAAAACCTGCGTTAAAGTAAGAAATAACTTACATTTATGAGTGTTTGTAAAGAAAAACTAAGTATGCTTTCAGAGATGATTGCTATGGCTCGTATTGATGGCGCAGTTAAAATGGAGGAGTATAATTTTCTTTCTCAGATTGCTACTCAGCTAGGAGTGACCAAAAATACGTTTAACTCTTTATTTTTCCGTGATGTGGAAAAAGTAGTTCCAAAATCGAAGACAGACCGTATTTTACAATTTCATCGTCTGGCCTTGTTGATGAACGTAGGTCAGGAACAACATGATAATAAGTTAGGGGAATTGCATGTAATGGGCTTAGGTCTCGGTTTACGTCCTTCTGCAATACTTAAAGTAATATCGGAAATGGATAACTATCCCGATAAGCAAATTCCACGTAAAAGACTGTTGGAAATTTTTGATGCTTCGGAAGTGGACGGACAAGCTGCTAAAGACTAATAGCGATTATTTAATTTCTTGTAAATTTTTTAGTTCGTCTCTTAGCTTAGCAGCTTGCATAAAATCCAGATCCTTAGCGGCTTTTTCCATAGCTTTTCGTTTTTCTCGAATCAGTTTTTCTCGCTGCTCCTTAGTGATGTACTCGAGGTCTGGTTCTGCGGCACGAATCTCTTCTTTTTCAAAATGATAGGTAGAAACTGAGTTTTTGGCTAACACACTATCCAAACTTTTATTAAGTGCTTTCGGGCTAATATTGTGTGCTGTGTTATAGGCAATTTGCTTTTCTCTCCTGTATTCCGTTTCGTCCATTGTTTTTTGCATGCTTGCGGTAATTTTATCCGCATACATAATGGCTTTTCCATTCAGATGTCTTGCAGCACGCCCTACGGTTTGTGTTAATGATCTAGTACTTCTTAAAAAACCTTCTTTATCGGCATCAATGATTGCTACCAGAGAAACTTCGGGTAAATCTAGACCTTCTCTTAAAAGGTTTACGCCAATAAGAACATCAAAAACGCCCTTTCTCAAGTCCTGCATAATTTCTACTCGTTCTAACGTATCTACATCACTATGAATATACCGGCATCTAATTGTGATTCGGGCTAGATATTTGGCTAGTTCTTCGGCCATGCGCTTGGTAAGGGTGGTAACCAAGACACGCTCATCTAACGCTACCCTTTGTTGTATTTCCTCTACCAAATCATCAATTTGATTTAGGCTAGGTCGCACCTCAATTATGGGATCTAATAAGCCTGTAGGTCGTATCACTTGTTCAACGTATACTCCCTGACTCATCTTTAACTCGTAATCTGCGGGAGTAGCACTTACATAAATCACCTGATTTTGAAGAGCTTCAAACTCCTCATATTTTAAAGGACGGTTATCCATTGCTGCAGGCAATCGGAACCCAAATTCTACTAAATTTTCTTTTCTAGAACGGTCTCCACCATACATCGCATGAACCTGCGGAATAGTAACATGGCTCTCATCAATAATCATTAAATAATCCTTGGGAAAATAATCGAGCAAACAAAATGGTCGGGTGCCGGGGTCGCGTCCATCGAGATAACGCGAATAGTTTTCAATACCAGAACAATAGCCTAATTCTCTAATCATCTCCAAATCAAAGTTAGTGCGTTCTTCTAAACGTTTCGCTTCCAAAGGTTTAGCAATATCTTTAAAATAAGCAACCTGTGCCATAAGATCATCTTGTATCAGATGAATGGCATTTTGTAAAATATCGGGGGAGGTAACAAACATATTTGCAGGATATATGTTAAGTAAGTCATACACCTCCAATACCGTATTTTTATACGGATCAAAAGCCTCTATTTCTTCAATTTCGTCACCAAAGAAATGAATGCGAAAAGCATGGTCTGCGTAGCTAGGAAATACATCTACTACATCTCCTTTTACTCTAAAATTGCCATTCCTAAAATCTGCTGTTGTTCTGGAATACAAACTTTGCACTAATTGGTGTAGAAACTTAGTTCTAGAAATGACCTGATCCTTTTTAATAGAAATGACATTTTTTTGAAATTCTACAGGATTGCCAATACCATAAAGGCAAGAAACGGAAGCTACTACCAAAACATCTCTACGTCCAGATAGGAGGGAAGAAGTGGTACTTAAACGCATTTTTTCAATATCCTCATTAATAGAAAGATCCTTTTCTATATACGTTCCTGAGGTGGGAATATATGCTTCGGGTTGATAGTAATCATAATACGACACAAAGTACTCTACCGCATTTTCGGGAAAGAATTGTTTAAATTCAGAATACAGCTGGGCTGCTAGGGTTTTGTTATGTGCTAATACTAGGGTAGGGCGTTGTACTTCTTCAATAACATTCGCTACAGAGTAGGTTTTCCCAGACCCCGTAACCCCTAAGAGGGTTTGGTACCGCTCCCCTTCAGAAATACCAGCTGCAAGCTCCTTTATCGCTTGTGGCTGATCTCCTGTAGGTTTAAAGGGTGAAACTACCTTAAATTTCATTTTTTAAAGGTACAAAAAGCAACCGCATTTTTGCTAGAAGGAAAGAAAAGCTTAGTTGTTCTTTTTATCCTCTTCCTCGGCCCATTTTTTAGCTCTAGCCGATCTTTTAGCTGATCCAGGATGTGAAGCGGTTAATGATCCTTTCCCGCCATCTTCACTTAAGTCTGCAAGTTTTTGAAAGGCAGCTTCCATACCGTGATAGTTGTAATCATGCGCTACTAAAAACGTAAAACCGTATTCATCAGAAGCAGATTCATTAGATTGCGAAAATTGCGCATTAAGCACATTCTCTACAAATCCACCAATTTGGTCGTCGGCTAGTACTTTACCAGCACCAGTGTTAGCTACAGCTACGTCTTTAGCTGCCGAAACGCTATAAGCCGATTGGTATCTCTTTTTCGAATGCCCCAATTTTACGTGCCCTATTTCATGTCCGATAACACTTAGAAGTTCATCATCTGTCATTAAATCCATTAACCCGGCCATCACTCTAACGCTGCCGTCAGGGGTGGCAAAAGCATTTACATCTACTACCTTATACACCTTAAAGTTTAGGTTTAGTCCATCTTCATTTTCCAACCCTTTTACCAGTTTAGTAAGCCGATCTGCATAAGGATCACCTACTTCTGCTACAGGATTATTTTCGTCCATCCATTGTACAGATTGTAAGGATAATTGCGCCATATCCTCATCTGAGAGTGTGGCCGCTTTGACTATTTTTTTTCCGGCGTCGACATTGCCTTTTTTTAGTACTTTTTTGAATTGAGCGTTTCCGCCTAGGGTAGCCATTCCAAATAAAAAACTTAAGATGTAATACTTCATAAATAATTGTCTAATTAGTGATTTTTTCCGAAGTAAATATAATATACGCGATGCTTCGTTACACCCCAGTTTTCCGTGATATTATCGTTTTAAGGAAAAATGACCAGTTTGTGTTGCACCAGTATCTTCGTTTACAATTTTATACCAGTAGTCAGTTGAGGGGAGCGAACGTCCTAGAAATGTGCCATCCCACCCCTGAGAAGCGTTAGGGGCTATTTGCTTAAGCAATTGACCATACCGGTCATAAATAAAAACAGTAGTTGAAGGCTGATTTAGTTCTGCAGGAATATTCCAAAAATCATTTATGCCATCACCGTTGGGGGTAAAAAAGGATGGAATAGCTGCATTAGTTTCTGTTGGCGGTGGTGGTGGATCGTCGCATATGCTTTCGTCTATAGTTACTGTAAAACTGCTTTCATCTTCGCAACCATTCATATCCAAATAAATAAATAGGGTTTGCGTACTTGTAATTTCTTCTCCAGCAAAAAGCTCCGTTCCTAATCCTAAGCTTTCGGTATAATAATTTCCATTAGCAATAGCGGGTAAGATAAAAGACGCGCATACGGTTTGATCTGGAATTACATCTACCGTTATGGCACTGCTGATTGTGATGTTAAAAACACGCTCATCGGAACAACCTGGCGCTCCAGCATATACAAATAGCATTGTGCTAGTAGTAATTTCTGTTCCTGCACTTAACATTGTTCCTCCACCACCTGCCGCTGTGAAATAATTGTTATTTGCACTTAAAGCAGGAAGTATATAACTGCTACATTCGGTAACATTTGCAGGTGCATCTGCCGTAGGACTTCCAGAGATGGTTACGGTAAAAGAATTTTCATCGGAACATCCAGCTGTTCCAGCATATACAAATATGGTTTGTGTAGTTGTAATGGTATCCCCGGCGTTAAGCATTGTTCCCCCTCCATTAGTAGCGGTAAAATAGTTATTGTTTGCACTTAATGCAGGAAGTATATAACTGCTACATTCGGTAACATTTGCAGGTGCATCTGCCGTAG
>CAZWVO010000119.1:0-595 GCA_964637535.1 uncultured Flavobacteriaceae bacterium | reverse complement strand
CATTAGTAGCGGTAAAATAGTTATTGTTTGCACTTAATGCAGGAAGTATATAACTACTACATTCGGTAACATCAGCAGGTGCATCTGCGGTTGGTGGAGTACAAGAAAGATTCAATGTAATCGTATTTCTTTCCAAAGTAAGATCTGTAACAATATCACTTGTAATTTCGCAATGGTATACCCCAGCGTCTGTAGCTTGGATATTGGTAATGGTAAACGAAGGACTGTCTGGTGCTGCGGCAATGAGCATCCCGTCTTTAAACCACTGATAATGGTTTTGAGTTCCGCTAACTGTAGTGGTTAATGTAACATTTGTACCTAATGCTGGACTTAGCACATCAACAGTATTAACCAAAGCCTGCGGATTATCATCAAACAAGTTTATATTTACCGAATAGGCTCCAAACTCATTTTCAAAATCTCCAAATTGAAAACGATTGCCTTCAAAAAAGAAGGCTTCCAAAGTTCCCGAAACAAATCCGGGGGCTGTTAAGGAGGTTAAATCTGGAATTGTTCCGCTCATTAAGTTGTTTGCAACGGCAAGATCCGTTAGATTGGTTAATGCTGTAAATGAAGCGGGTATACTACCTGTAAG
>CAZWVO010000118.1:0-6309 GCA_964637535.1 uncultured Flavobacteriaceae bacterium | reverse complement strand
GGTTATTGCTTTTTTTAGTTTCTATTGTTCTCCTTGTTTTTACTGGCATTCTAGGATTTGTATATGGGTTTTTCTATACTCTTTTTACAAAGGGTTTTGTAGGCTGGGGAGAATACCTCTTGCAAATTGCAGTTTCTATAGATCAATTGGGAAATGTACTTATGCAACACCTCTTAAACCTACTCTGGATAAAAAAAGGAGGATACCGTTTTGGAAACAGAGACGAGACCATTTCTAGCGCTTTAGGCAGAAACAAAGTGCTGGGTACACTAAGCGGGTTTGGCAAGTTTATGGATCAAATTTTAGACTTTCTAGATCCCAACCATACCCTAGATTCCATAGATTACTTTATAGAACCTACCGCACAAATTATAGATAAATTGGCATGGATACACCTTGTAGATCAGCGTATTTTGAGCACGCGTAGTAAGGGAAAAGAAGTGTATTATATTCCAGGTGGAAAACGCGAAAAAGGAGAATCTGATGTACAGGCGTTATTGAGAGAAATAAAGGAAGAATTAACAGTAGACCTAGAAACTTCTTCCTTATCTAGTTTGGGTATCTTTGAAGCCCAAGCTGATGGAGAAGCTCCAGGGATATTAGTGCGTATGACCTGTTATACTGCTACCTATACGGGGAGCTTGCAAGCTGCCTCAGAAATTGAAGAACTGGTATGGCTTAGCTATCAGGATATGGATAAGGTTGCCCCAGTAGATAAATTAATTTTTACGATGCTAAAGGAAAAAGGACTACTAGCCTAGCGCGTAACTTCCGTACTCAAAAAAGTTTTACTATTTTGCGCCCCTAAATTCTAATTAACGTAGATGGAAGTTCTTGGTATTGATATTGGTGGTTCTGGTATAAAAGGTGCCTTAGTAGATACAACTACTGGTGAAATGCTTACCAAACGCCATAGAATACCCACTCCCCCAAGCCGAAAGCCAAAGGAAATGGCCGAAGTGGTAGCCCAAATTGTAAAGCACTTTGATTATAACGGACCCGTAGGTTGCGGGTTTCCTTCTGTAATTAAAAATGGGGTTTGTATCACTTCTGGAAACCTCTCTAAAAAATGGATAGGCACTAAGGCAGATGCGTTGTTTACCGAAACCTGTGGCATGCCCGTAACGGTAATTAATGATGCCGATGCCGCTGGTTACGCCAGTATGGAGTATGGGGTTGGCAAAGGCGAAAAAGGCTTTGTAGTAATGATTACTGTAGGTACAGGTTTAGGCAGCGGTGCCTTCTTAGACGGGGAACTGATTCCCAATTTTGAATTGGGGCAAATTCCGTATAAAAAATACGAGAAAATTGAACTCTGGGCGGCTTCTTCGGCTAGAGAAAAAGAGGAACTCAGTTATGACCAATGGGGAAAACGATTTAATAAGTTCCTAAAATATGTAGAGTTAATTATTGCTCCAGAACTCATTATTGTAGGTGGTGGTGCTTCTAAGAATTGGGAAGAATACAAACACCGAATAAAGATTGGTACCCGTGTTATTCCTGCAGAACTACAAAACCATGCCGGTATTATTGGCGCTGCTGCAGCATTAGCACATAACAAAGTAGTATAAGGTAGTTATCAAAGAAAATTGAAACTCTCTAACCGCAGTTTTTCCTTCCTTAGTTTAGGGCTATTAGGTAAACGCAAAAAACTAGCCTAGGCAATCTTATTGCGTTTACGGTCTACTTCTGTAAGGAATATTTTTCGTAATCTAAGGTGTTGCGGAGTTACCTCTACATACTCATCTTTCTGAATGTATTCTAAGGCTTCTTCTAAAGAAAATTTAATCGCTGGTACAATTTTGGCCTTATCGTCTGCTCCAGAAGAACGTACGTTAGACAGCTTTTTTGTTTTAGTAACATTAACCGTCATATCATCGCCACGAGAATTTTCCCCAATCACCTGTCCTTCATAGATATCCTCTCCCGGATCTATAAAAAACTTCCCGCGCTCCTGTAACTTATCAATAGAATAAGGGATGGCTTTTCCGTTTTCCATTGAAACTAAAGATCCGTTTTGACGTTGTGGAATATCTCCTTTCATAGGCTGGTATTCCAAAAAGCGGTGTGCCATAATAGCTTCTCCAGCACTTGCTGTTAAAAGCTGATTACGCAAACCTATAATCCCTCTGGAAGGAATAATAAACTCGCACAACATGCGATCCCCTTTAGCTTCCATACTCGTCATTTCACCTTTGCGAATAGAAACCATTTCTACGGCTTTCCCAGAAACTTCTTCCGGTAAATCTATAGTCAGCTGCTCTACGGGTTCGCAGGAGACCCCATCTATTTTTTTAATAATTACCTGGGGTTGTCCTATTTGTAGTTCATAGCCCTCTCTACGCATGGTTTCTATTAGTACAGAAAGGTGCAATACCCCACGACCAAAGACCATAAATTTTTCTGCGCTATCGGTTTCTTCTACCCGTAAGGCCAAGTTTTTTTCTAGTTCTTTTTCCAAACGTTCTTTAATATGACGCGAGGTTACAAACTTGCCATCTTTTCCAAAAAACGGGCTGTCATTAATGGTAAATAACATGCTCATGGTGGGTTCATCTATAGCAATGGTTTTTAAGCCCTCAGGGTTTTCTATATCGGCAATAGTATCTCCAATTTCAAAACCTTCTAAACCTACAATAGCACAGATATCACCAGTAACCACTTCCTTAACTTTTAAACGGCCAAGGCCTTCAAAAGTAAATAGCTCTTTAATTCTAGATTTTACAATACTCCCATCTCGCTTTACCAAAGACACTTGTTGTCCTTCTTTTAAGCTTCCGCGTTGTAATCTTCCAATAGCAATTCTACCGGTAAAAGAGGAATAATCCAAGGAGGTAATTAACATTTGCGTATTTCCTTCTTTGGGCTCAAAGCTAGGTACATGGGCTATGACCATATCTAACAAAGGTTCTATAGAAGTAGTCTGATTTTGCCAATCATCACTCATCCAATTGTGCTTAGCAGAACCGTATACTACAGGAAAATCGAGTTGCCATTCTTCGGCACCCAACTCAAACATTAAATCAAATACTTTCTCGTGCACTTCTTCGGGAGTACAATTCTCCTTATCTACCTTGTTAATAACCACACAAGGTTTTAGACCTAAGTCAATGGCTTTTTGCAATACAAAACGAGTTTGCGGCATTGGCCCTTCAAAGGCATCTACTAAAAGTAGTACCCCATCGGCCATATTTAATACACGTTCTACCTCTCCGCCAAAATCGGCGTGACCAGGCGTATCTATAATATTAATTTTAGTGTCTTTATATACTACAGAAACATTCTTGGAAACAATGGTGATACCGCGTTCGCGTTCCAAATCATTGTTATCTAAAATAAGATCTCCTGTTTTTTCATTTTCACGAAACAACTGGCAATGGTACATAATTTTATCTACCAAGGTGGTTTTTCCGTGATCTACGTGAGCAATAATAGCAATGTTCTTCGTCTGAGACATGATTCTGTTTTGAGCGTGCAAAGATACTGCTATTTTTTCCCCCACAAGATAATCTTAAGTTATTTTTATCTTATTGATTTTGAGTGGGTTCACTTATCTTCCTACACACCAGCGCTTTTCGTTCACAATCCAACCAATACTAAGGTTAGCTACAGGGTAAATCCCATCTTCAAATGGACCCACATAATAGGCAGCTCCAATATCGAACGAAAAATTAAAACCAGAGCTGTAACTGCGTTGTAGGCCTGTAACCAATCCCCCATAGGCAATAATACCTCCAACTTCCATATTATCTATAGTTCTGGTACCCGGTGTAAAAATGGCTGCAGCTGGCGCAATATAGTTGGCCGAATTTCCATAAATCTGTTTCCCATTTCTGGCGCGCTGCTCAAAATTGTAGTAATAGCGGTATTGCACTACAGCTGCCGGAAGGAAGGCCAAATCTTCTAAGGGTTCTGCAACTGCAGGGTCTAAGGCAATTTGCAAGCCTGCTCTAATATTTATAGTGGTATTTACACCAAGGCCTTTTTCAAACTCCAAGCCTGGGTTAATCAGATTAATCTTGTATTGCGTAAGCTCGCAATTTTTACCAAACTGCGCAGTTGCTCCTAGGGTACACAAAAGCATTACAATGCCTAATAACATCCGCATAAGTAGGTATATTTTACGAATTCTTAAGTTATAACCTCAAGATTTTAAAAAAAGTATGTAGTATCGGTAAAGGGTAGTAGAATTTATGTTTATTTAACAGTTACCGCTCCTATGAACGGATTTATTGACCCATTATCTTTAATTGAGGTAGTTGATTTTTGGTTTCTTTTTCTTTTTTTTTGGTCTCCAGCCAATACTCAAATTGGTAGCGGGTCCTATACCACTTTTAATTCCATTTCCAACATATAGCCCTGCACCCAGCGAAACATCAAAATAAAACCCATTAGAAAAACTGCGTTGCACGCCATATACGCCCCCTACAAAACGGAGATTAAAGTTATCAACTTCTATATTGCTGGCTATTTTAAGATCTGGGATAAAAATGGTGTAGGAGGCCGCAAAGTAATCTCCAGAATTTCCTGAGGTATTTTTCCCATTTCGCGTTCTACTGTTTAAATTGTAATAGTATCGGTATCTACTATTCCAAGCAGGAGCTACAAGATAACCGTCTTGTGGTGTAGCTAGTCCAATGCTAAAACCGGTAGACACCGTTTGGTTCTTTCCAATTCGAAACTCATAATCCAAACCCAGACTTAAAAAATTAAAATTTAACTGTTGTTTTTCTAAAATAAGGGTATTCCCTCTTCGCTCTCCAGATTGCGCATTTAGGGCACAAATGCTAAAGAAAAGTAGACACAATGTGGTATTCTTTATCATGAAATGGTGTTTGATTGTTCTAAAACTAAAACTTAAACCACGAGTAAATACTATCTTTATGGAAAATTTAAGAAATGACCTTATCGCATATTCCTAAGATTAGCCATACTACCACTAGTAACTTTTTTTTACTCTCCGGTCCCTGTGCCATAGAAGGGGAAGAAATGGCCCTGAGAATTGCAGAAAAAATTGTGGGAATTACAGATAAGCTGCAGATTCCATATGTTTTTAAAGGAAGTTTTAAAAAAGCAAACCGAAGTAGGATAGATTCTTTTACCGGCATTGGAAATGAAAAAGCCTTAAAAATTTTACGCAAAGTATCCGAGACTTTTAATGTACCTACGGTAACCGATATACATGAGGCCAATGATGCCCAAATGGCGGCAGAATTTGTTGATGTTTTACAGATACCCGCTTTTTTGGTGCGTCAAACTGATTTGGTGGTTGCAGCGGCAGAAACAGGAAAGGTGGTGAACCTTAAAAAAGGCCAATTTATGAGTCCGGAAAGCATGCAACATGCGGTAAAAAAAGTAACTGATTCCGGAAATCAACAGGCCATGATCACAGACCGAGGCACTATGTTTGGATACCAGGATATGGTGGTTGATTTTAGAGGCATTCCCACCATGAAACAATATGCGCCGGTGGTGTTAGATGTTACCCATTCTTTACAACAGCCCAATCAAAGTTCTGGTGTTACTGGAGGCAGACCAGAACTTATAGAAACCATTGCACGGGCAGGAATAGCTACTGGAGTAGATGGCCTTTTTATGGAAACACATTTTGATCCGTCTATAGCAAAAAGTGATGGTGCAAACATGCTAGATATAGCGCATTTAGAGCAACTGCTTACCAATATGGTAGCCTTGCGAAAAACCGTAAACACCCTGTAATATTATTGTTTAGGTGTTGGTAAAATCGCAGATTGGTCGTACTATTGACATCCAAACCAATACCAAAAACCATGAATAACAAGTTTCTTTTTTCCCTAATAACGGTGTTATGTGTGGGGCTAATAAATGCTCAAAAGGGGCAGCCGTTTGGAAAAATCACTCTTAATGAGCAGCAATTTGTTCGCTTTGAAAAAGATACTACGGCAAGCGCGGTAGTGCTGTACGAACGTGGAGAAAATTACTTTGAAGTAGCGAATAACCGGATACAACTGGTTAAAAAATACCACGTAAAAATTAAAATTTTAAACGAGGAAGGATTTGCTCAGGCCGATATTAGTATTCCCTTTTACCACCAAAAAGATGCTACAGAACGCGTAAAAGATATTAGAGCTATTACCCATGATGGTAATGCGCAAAGCGGTGTAAACAAGAGTCAGTTTTTTACCAAAAAAATTAATGAATACTGGTCGCAAATAGCATTTACTTTTCCAAATGTAAAAAAAGGAGTTATTCTAGAGTACGAATACACCTTAAACTCACCCTATTTCTATAATTTTAACGGTTGGTCTTTTCAGTCAGACATCCCTAAGT
>CAZWVO010000117.1:0-6340 GCA_964637535.1 uncultured Flavobacteriaceae bacterium | reverse complement strand
ATTAGGAACCTTATGAATAAAATAGAGATTATCTTGTTCTACGGGACCTCCATTAAATACCTGAAAAGGCACGGTAATTTCCGTAATTAAATCACTGATATCGTAGTCTAAAGGCTTGTTGAGAATAAAACCCACAGAACCTTCTTCGTTGTGCTCTGCTAAAAGGACCACAGAACGGTTAAAGGAAACATCGCCAGTAAGCGAAGGTTCCGCAATTAAGAGTTTACCTTTTTTAGGTTTAAGACCTACCATGAACTAGGGTTAGTTAATTAAAAATAAGACATTTCTTATTAAAAACAAAAGAAGTAGTAATTACAAGCTAAAAGGATCAAAGCAAACTACTTTAAACTAAAAAAAGCACTCCGTAAAGAGTGCTTTTCCTATATCGTATGAAATTTACTAGTTTACTGCTTTACCTAAATCGGCTCCTGCTTTAAACTTTACAACATTTTTAGCTGCAATTTGGATCGTTTTGCCAGTAGATGGATTTCTACCTTCTCTTGCATTTCTTCTAGATACAGACCAAGATCCGAAACCTACAAGAGATACTCTTCCTCCTTTTTTAAGAGATCCTTCAACGTTCCCTAAAAAAGATTCTAATGCCTTTTTTGCTGCTGCCTTAGTAATGCCAGCATCAGCTGCCATTGAATCGATTAATTCTGTTTTGTTCATAATTTAATTAAATTAATTGTTGTTAATATAATTTGAATACAGAAACAAATTTATACGGATTTGCGTTCAACGCAAGTAAAATAGGGGGAAATTGGCGTTTTTGTTGATAACTTAAAACGTTTGTTGATAAAGTAGGGCTTTTTTGCACCTTTCTCGTAGCCCTTTGTACATGGGGCTTTAGCCAACATGTGCAGATTTTTCCAGTTTTAGACCATTTAATACATCTCTAATTTCCATACGACGCTTCCCTGGAAGTTGAATTTCTAGTAATACAATGTAGCCGTTTTTTACAGCAATCTTCATTTCTTTATTAGTACATAACACCGTGCCAATAGGGAAATTGTGGTTTTCTGTAAGGGGCTGGGCCCTGTATATCTTAAGGAAAAAAGTTGTTGTGCCAGAGTATAGGGTAGTCCAAGCTACTGGATACGGACTTAGACCTCTAATAAAATTATATATGGTTGTCATAGATGCTTCCCAATTTATCTCGCAAGTGTCCTTAAATAATTTTGGAGCTGGTTTAAGGACAGCCTCCTCCTTTTGCGGCATGGCCTGTACCTTATCCAGTTCAATATCTTTTAATGTATCCACAACTGTAGTGGCTCCTAAGTGCATTAATTTATCATGTAGCGTACCTGCCGTATCTACAGGTATTATATCAATAGCTTTTTTTAAAATAATACTTCCAGTGTCAATTTTATCATCTATAAAGAACGTGGTTACCCCAGTAGTTGCTTCTCCATTTATAATTGCCCAGTTAATTGGGGCTGCACCTCTATACTGTGGTAATAAAGAAGCATGCAGGTTAAATGTTCCGTATGCAGGCATTTCCCAAACTACTTTGGGTAACATTCTAAAAGCAACCACCACTTGAACATTGGCTTTTAAGTTGCTAAGTGTTTTTATAAAACTTTCATCCTTTAATTTTTCGGGCTGTAAAACCGTAAGATCTTTTGTTAGGGCATATTTTTTTACTGCAGATTGTTGTATTGACCGGCCTCGCCCAGCTGGTTTATCTGGCACTGTTACTACTCCAACAACAGTATGCCCTTCTTGAAGAATAGCGTCTAAGATGGTTACGGCAAAATCTGGCGTACCCATAAATACAATACGTAGTGTTCTTTTATTGCTTAAGCTCATAGTTGTTCTTAGAATTGATCAGAATTTTACCCTCGGCTAGGAGTTGTTGTAAAATGCTTAAAATATGTTCTTTATCGTTAGGCAATTGTTCTGTTAAGTTCCTAGAAGATAGTTCTCCACGAACCAATAGTTGCTGTATCTGGTCTTCCAAATGTTTAAGGTTTGTTTTGGAGGGTTCTTCCGATCTCTTGCAAATATCGCAACTTCCACATGGTTTAGCAGGTTGTTCTCCAAAATAAGAAAGTAATTGATGAGCCCTGCATTGTTCGGTATTATCTACATACGCTAGCATTTGAGTAACTTGCGCGGTTTTTGTACGGTGTTGGGTTGCTACTTTTTTGGCAATAACGTTTATGGTAAGATCATCTTCCCTGGGAACTAGAAAGGTAATTTCTAAATCATTGTGTTGACCACTATAGGTAATAATATCATCCTTATGCAACTGCATTAACATCTGTAACACCTTGGTTTCGGGTACGTTGCTTTTAGTAGCAATAAGTAAAGGGTTAATGAGCGTTTCAAAATCAAAAACACCTCCATAAGTTCGAAGTAGCGTTTGCAGCATAGGAACCATTTTTTTATTACTATCCATATATTGAAAAAGATGTTCTTTTGAAGTAATAAACTGTAAGCTTGTTTTTTTGGAAAAACTATCGGAAAGTGCAATGATAGAATTTTGATCTAGACAACGTAATCCATTATAGGTTAATACAGCGTTAAGTTGATACCTTTCGCAAAAGGCGTTAAAATGCAATTGATACGTTGCGTGCTCTCCCTCTCCATAGGAAATTTGAAAAAAGGTGCTTAGTTTTCGATATAAATTTTTTAAAAAATCGACTCTTGGAAGTACTTTTAAAAATTGATTTTTTAACTGTTCCTTATCTCTAGGATTAATAATTAAAGCCGCTTTGGCCGGAGTGCCGTCCCTACCTGCACGTCCGGCTTCCTGATAATAGTTTTCAATACTATCAGGAATCTGATAATGTACAACTAATCCCACATCGGGCTTGTCTATTCCCATGCCAAAGGCATTTGTTGCTACCATTACGCGAACCTCATTTTGCAACCATTGCTGTAGCTTATCTTTTTTTTCCTTCCTTGAGATTCCGCCATGAAAAAAAGCAGCAACACATGAATTGTTATTTAAATACCGTGCAAGTTCTTCCGTTGCCCTTCTTGTACTAACATAGACTATGGCACTTTTTTTAGTAGCCTTACAGAGGGTTTTTAAGCGATATAACTTATCTTCTTCCCAGTATACTTGAAAAGCAATATTTTTTCTTGCAAAAGAATCTTTAACTAACTGAGCAGTTTCTAGTTGTAAGTGGGTGACAATGTCCTTAGCGACCTTAGTTGTGGCTGTTGCGGTTAAAGCAATAATAGGAACATTTGGAGCTAGTGTTCTAAGCGTTCCACATAGCAGATAAGCGGGTCTAAAATCGTGCCCCCATTGAGAAATACAATGTGCTTCATCAATAGCAATAAGATTAACATTCATTTGCTGTATTCTATCCTGAATAAGCTGTTGTTGTAATCTCTCCGGCGAGAGATATAAAAATTTATATTCTCCGTAAAGGCAGTTGTCTAATAAATTTAAAACCTCTTCATAGGGAATGCCTCCAGTAAGTGCTATGGCTTTAACTCCTTTTTCTTTGAGCTGATCTACTTGGTTTTGTATTAACGCCACTAAGGGAGAAACTACGATGCAAATCCCATCAGTTGCCAGTGCGGGCAATTGAAAACACAACGATTTTCCGCCACCAGTGGGCATCAAGGCAAGAACGTCTTCACCCTTTAAAACAGCACGAATGATTTTCTCTTGTGAACCGCGAAACTCGCGAAATCCCCAGTATTTTTCAAGAATTTCTTTGGGGTTTACGATCACAATTATGGGTTTATAAAATCTAAAATATGAGCTACGCGAGATGCTATACTTGCTTTGGGAACTGTAATAGGAGTATACCCTAAAGACGTATAGGTATAGTCTAAATAATCATGAATATGAACGGCCTCTTCATAACTTTCAAAGCGCTCCTCATCTACAACATATATTTCTTCCCAAGGAGGAAGTATAAAAACGATGTCATACAGATGATTTTTACAAGTTTGTACAAATTCTTTAGGATAGATTTGCTTAAAGTAGTCCATATAAGCTAATACATCTGGGAGTCCACGATCATAAAATACCTTTTGTTGATTTACATCTTTGCTAGCGTTAAACTGTGCTAAACGACCTTCAAGAATTTGGGTATTAAACTGTAAGGGGTCTGAAACGTTAATAATGGGGTTGGAAGCAAACGGCTTATGGTCTTTCTTTTTTGCCTCCTGCGTCATACTCCGGATAACCTCATGAAAGCAAACGTATCCTGCTTTCTCTAAGGCTTCTATCATTACAGTTTTTCCAGTTCCAGGACCTCCGGTAATTACAATTCTTTTTGTATTCAACAGCACATTACTTTGTTGCAAAGTAATGAAATACCAACAACACTTAAAAATAAAGTGACTAAGGGTTATATTTGCAAAAAAAAAGGAGTATGGACCCTGAAAAATCGGAAGCATTTTACCAGCGACTTAAAGAACAGTTAATGCTGACTACAACATGGCCATCTACTTATCTCTACAAATTTATTGTACCTACGGAAGAAGATAAGATAAATACCATTCATACTATTTTTGATAATGCGGGAGCCGTAATTGAATCAAGAAAATCAAAAAAGGGAACCTATACTAGTATTTCTATTACCGTATCTATGAAAGATGCAGATGCGGTTATCAAAAAATATAAAGAAGTAGGGGAGATCAAAGGAGTAATCTCACTATAAAATAGGAGTTAAGGCATAATTTTGCTAATTTGCGACCTTTATACGAAATCTTCCTTTTTTAATCACCTTTTTAGTTAAGCAAATTTTATCAGTTTGGAAATAGTAGAAAACTTAGAATATAATACTGAGCGCGAAAAGCTCATTATACCAGAATACGGTCGTCATTTTCAAAAAATGGTAGATCATGCGGTTTCCATAGCAGACTCCGAAGAGCGAAATAAAGTAGCTAAATCCATTATTAGCGTAATGGGTAATTTACAACCTCATTTAAGAGATGTGCCAGATTTCCAGCATAAACTATGGGATCAACTCTTTATTATGTCTGATTTTAAATTGGATGTAGAATCTCCTTTTCCTATTACGAGTAAGGAAGTATTGCAACAGCGCCCAGAACCTTTAGAGTATCCTCAGAATTTTCCGAAATACCGTTTTTACGGGAATAATATTAAGCGCATGGTAGACGTGGCTATTGGTTGGGAAGAAGGAGATATGCGTGATGGTTTAGAGTATGCTATTGCCAATCATATGAAAAAATGCTACTTAAACTGGAACAAAGACACGGTAGATGATGCTGTGATTTTTAATCATTTATTGGAATTGAGTGACGGTAAAATCGATCTTTCCACTAAAGGCGAGCCGTTAACGGAAAGCGCACAATTTCTTAAAAATAGACCAGTAAAATCTTCTCGAAGTAATTCGGGTAAAAAAGGACAACGTAATAATAATCGCGGCAAAAAGCGATACTAATTTTTGTTAGCTTAAATGGGAACATTTAAAATTGAGGGTGGACACCAACTCCAAGGAGAAATAACTCCACAAGGTGCAAAAAATGAAGCATTACAGATTCTTTGCGCTGTACTTCTTACCGCAGATGAAGTAACTATAAATAACATTCCGGACATTGTAGATGTTAATAAGCTAATTTCTTTACTAGAAGATTTAGGGGTAAAAATTCAGAAAAAGGGTAGGGGGTCTTACACTTTTAAGGCAGATGATGTTAACCTAGAATACCTACAATCCGAGCAGTTTAAACAAGATGGTAGAGGACTTAGAGGCTCTATTATGTTAGTAGGTCCCTTGTTATCTCGTTTTGGAAAAGGGTATATTCCCAAACCTGGAGGAGATAAAATTGGACGCCGCAGATTAGATACCCACTTTGAAGGGTTTATTAATCTAGGAGCTAAATTTCGCTACAATAAAGAAGAGCATTTTTATGGTGTAGAGGCGAAGAAACTTAAGGGGACTTATATGCTTTTAGATGAGGCCTCTGTAACCGGAACAGCCAATATTGTTATGGCTGCAGTTTTGGCTGAGGGCACTACTACAATTTATAATGCTGCATGTGAGCCCTATTTACAACAACTCTGTAACATGCTCAATAGAATGGGAGCAAAGATCTCTGGTATTGGTTCTAACCTTTTAGTGATAGAAGGTGTAGAAAGCTTAAAGGGAACAGTGCATCGGATGTTGCCCGACATGATTGAAATTGGAAGCTGGATTGGACTTGCTGCAATGACTAAAAGTGAACTCACCATTAAAGATGTGAGTTGGGACGATTTAGGTCAGATTCCTTCCGTTTTTAGAAAACTAGGAATTACTATAACGCGTAAAGGAGATGATATTTATATTCCGGAACATAAAGACGGATATGAAATACAGAACTATATTGATGGGTCTATCTTAACCATAGCCGATGCGCCTTGGCC